>NZ_JBHNYX010000022.1:0-81606 GCF_054960505.1 Alteromonas sp. G4i13
AATATTCCTTTTTTAAATAATCTCCTCAGTACAAAACACCAATGCTTATTGCGTTTTAAAACGCTACTCGTCTCATTTGCACTTTGATCTGATTTACCTAACCCCATGTAGTAGAACAGGTAAGCATAACTACGACTATTTAATTACCCTTATGTTGATTAGGTAGTGTGTAATTTTTATGACAGTTGGGTATAATCCGCACCCTTGTCGCAACAGAGATGTAGGTTAATGTCAGTAGCATTTCGAGTGGATCAGGTAGAGTACCCGTTCCCAGCAAAACCACAGCCATTGTCAGAAGCACGTAAAGCTGAATTAAAGGCTGAGATCAAAGCTTTACTTAAAGCCCGTAACGCTGTGCTTGTCGCACACTATTACACCGACCATGAAATTCAGGCACTCGCTGAAGAGACTGGTGGCTGCGTAGCAGACTCATTAGAAATGGCGCGCTTCGGAAGAGATGCACAAGAACAAACCTTAATTGTTGCTGGCGTTCGCTTCATGGGTGAAACGGCAAAAATTCTTAGCCCTGAAAAAACCGTACTAATGCCAACACTTGAAGCAACGTGTTCGCTTGATATTGGTTGCCCGGTAAAAGAGTTTAGCGAATTCTGTGATCAGCACCCTGACCACACCGTCGTGGTTTACGCGAATACATCAGCGGCAGTAAAAGCACGCGCCGACTGGGTAGTAACGTCGAGCATCGCGCTTGAAATCGTTGAGCACTTAGACAGCCAGGGCAAGAAAATCATTTGGGGCCCTGACCGACACTTAGGCTCGTACATTGCCAAGCAAACGGGTGCCGACATGCTAATGTGGCAGGGCGAGTGTATCGTTCACGACGAGTTCTCTGCACAGAAACTAGCAGACATGAAAACACTGTACCCAAATGCCGCGATACTGGTTCACCCTGAATCACCCGCAAGCGTGGTAGAAATGGCAGATGCAGTTGGCTCAACCAGTCAATTGATAAAAGCCTCGCAAACCATGGATAACGACACCTTTATTGTTGCTACCGATAAAGGCATCTTTTACAAGATGCAACAACTTACTCCAGAGAAGACGTTTATAGAGGCTCCAACGGGCGGTAACGGCGCTACGTGTAAAAGCTGTGCTCACTGTCCTTGGATGGCAATGAACGGCTTAGAAGCGATTAAGGCGTCTTTAACGGGCGAAACTGATGGGCATGAAATCTTTGTTGATGATGAATTGCGTAAAGGTGCACTTATTCCACTTGATCGCATGCTTAACTTCTCAGCCGAGTTAAAAGCGAAGGGCGGGCTATAAGCGCACGTTTTATAAGCACTTGCTGAATATTTTCCAGCAAGTTCTTGATTAAGCGCGCGGCTTTACCTACTATACGCGCGCTCAAGGGTTTTCGTCGTTGAAATCTTCTTGATACAAAATTTGGAGAGATGGCTGAGTGGCTGAAGGCGCACGCCTGGAAAGTGTGTATACGTTTATAGCGTATCGAGGGTTCGAATCCCTCTCTCTCCGCCAAATACTGAGAACCGGCTTTAGGCCGGTTTTTTTGTGCCTGCCGATCAGCGCTGGATGATGCGCGGATACTTTTCGCTTACGTAAAAAGAAACCCGCTATGAAGCGGGTTTCTTTTTAAACGCGATTGTTGCGACGCTGGTATGCTAAAGCTAATGGCTTTTCATCTGTGATGTCGCGCCGCTGCTAATTACTTCGCAACCTGCTGGTGAAGCTTGATTAGGTCAGGAAGCTTTTTCGCGTAAATCGCTTTCTTTGTACCTGGGTGAAGTAATTGGCTCACGAACGTGCGTAGGAAGCCAAGTACAAACGTTTGAACGCGATCAGCGTCTGCATCACTTGGGTTAGCAATAAGCTTTTCTGTCTCCGCTTGTACTTTGTGTACAATCGGGTCCATGGTGTCTTTTCCAGAAACTAGGTCATTACCAGTCACAACGCCTTTGCCAAGCAAGTCTCTAACTGCTGAGTATAAATCAGCAGAAACAGCGTTAGACTGTCCCCAGTTCGCAATGTTGAATTCTTCAGCAATCTTATCTAGATCAGCAGTTGGGTCGTTCGACTTCAATAGGCTGTCGATAAGTTTATGGGCTTCAGTTTGTTTTACGGGTGTTGATAATTCTGACATGGTTACATTTAAAGATTATGTGGGTGAGCGCGTTATAAATATTCTGCCAGACAATGTCAACCCGTTTGCCGCCAATAGAGGCAAGAACGGGAGAGGAGCTTACTAAGTCATGATGTAAACATGGCGAACAAAGCACCGAAATAGCACCGAAATAACACAGAAATATTACTGAAAGAGTAGCAAAATAGAGAAAAGGCACCTGCTGCCAAGCACCCTTTATCAAATGAGTAAACGGGCTACGCGGAGATCCTATTCTCTTTGTCTACTTTATCTATTTTGCCTGTTCGACGTGCTGGGAAAGGCAACTTAATTGGACGTTTACCATTTAATGCAGCATGTTCTGATTTCACACTATAATTAGCGCTGTCTTTACTATGCATGCCCTTGGGTGTATCAGTTACATCGAAAAGCGGAGCAACAGGCTGTCTGTTTTCCTCTAGCTGGTAAGCAATGACTTTGTTTTCGGTTTCTAAAAAGGCACTTCCAGCTTGCTTACCAAGCTTATAATCATGACGAAGTTGTGCGTCTGTACTACCTAACAATTTACTTTGAAGCTTATCTGACGCAAAAATTTGAATAACCTCTACGCCTTCTGGCGGGTTTTCAATAAATGCCAGTTCTTTTTGATACGCTTGTTCGTGCTGCAGCAGATAGTCGATGGTCTTTGGGCACGTGCCCGTTGCGCACATTACCGCGCTTAACCTTTGTAGCCAAGGCGACTGTACTTGAAAGCCTCTATCTACGGTGCGAATAACTACGATTTTCGTCGCGCCGCGCTTGTACGCTTCGGTAACAGGCAACGGTGCAGCCAAACCACCGTCTAGAAAGAAATCGGTATTGGCTGCCTTTTTTGTCTCGACATCAATGTGCAGCGGTACGCCCTGTTTGTAAAGTAAGGGGAGGGCGCTCGAAGCCTTGATAAGATCGACCCAGTTGTGAGTACTTTTCATTGGATCAAGAAAATACGCCTGTCTGTCTCTGGAATTTGTGGCGGTAAATAAAATTTCTCTGTCCGCAACATTAGCCTTCGCAGTATCAAGATCAAGTAAACGGTTCGCTTCTTGGGTTTTGTCAAAATACCAATCTAAATCGACAATATGCTTTCCCATTAAACCTCTTCCCATTTGGAAAAAGCGTTTGTGTCGAGTTAAGCCGCGAATAAGACGTTTTGCATAGCCTTTTTGACGCGCGACAAAGCTCGTTAAGTTCTGTGAACCTGCTGATGTGCCGATAAGAATATCGAAAGGGTCGTGTCCGGCGTCTAACCATGTATCGAGTACGCCTGCCGTGAAAATTCCTCGCTGTCCACCACCTTCCGCAACCAAGGCAACTTTGCCATTGTTCGACATTTCAGCATTGTGTGCTTTTGAATAAGCGAGACAAGGAGCAGATTGTTGACCCGACATGATAACCCTCTATTTGACCATGACTATAAATTGACTACTTGGTCTAATTGTAGGGAGATCACGACGCCGGGGAAAATTGAAAGAATAAATCGGACTGATAGGAAATAACTGATACTGAAACACTTTTTGTTATTTTATTGTGATTTTTGTGTTTACATTTCGATCGTTTAATCGCAGTCTAACAAAGTATTGAAAGCTAAACTTTCATTGGGAGTCAATAATGAAAATTGCCGTGTTAGGTGCGGGAAGTATTGGATGTTATGTAGCGGGCTGCCTGTTAGCCTCTGACCCCACATTGAGCGCCGCTAATGCACTTACGCTCATTGGCCGTCAGCGTTTATATGATGATATTACTGCCAATGGTCTTAAAGTAACGGATTGGCAAGGGCGTGAGCAGCTAACAAAGCCTGAGCATATCGCATTTTCAATTGAGAACGATAGTTTAGTTGATGCTGACGTCATTTTGCTTTGCGTTAAAAGCCAAGATACCGAGCAGGCTGCTGAGATAATCAATCAGCATGCAAAGCAATCAGCAGTCGTAGTCAGTCTTCAAAACGGAGTGGGTAATGCACACCTGCTTCGCCAGCACATAAAACAATGCGTAATTGCAGGTATGGTGCCTTTCAATGTTTTTTATAAAGGTAACGGCCATTTTCACCGTGGTACTGAGGGTAATATTGCCCTTGAAGATCCCAATAACCAATGTAGTGACGTCATAAAAGCGCTTAGTAACGCGTCGTTGGCCGTTACGGTTTATAACGATATGAAAGCTGTACAGTATGGCAAACTCATTATGAACTTGAATAACGCGGTCAATGCACTGTCGGGTATACCGCTGAAATCACAGCTAGGAGATAGGCAATATAGGTTAGTTATGGCAAAGGTGTTGTCCGAGGCGTTAGCAGTACTAAAAGCGGAAGGAATTGCACCAGCAAGAACCGGTAAGGTCATTCCCAAACTGATGCCAAAAATTATGAAGCTACCTGATTTTTTATTCAATGTGGTGGCTTCATCTACGCTTAAAATAGATCCCGAAGCACGTTCATCAATGTATGAAGATTTGGCGCTGGGGCGACGAACGGAGATTGATTATTTGAACGGCGAGATAGTCAGGCTCGGTGAAAAAAATCACATAGCTACGCCAGTGAATAAGCATATTGTTAACCTGATCAAACAACACGAAGTTGCTCAGAAAGGAAGTCCTCACTTACCAGCAAATGCTTTACTGTTAAAGTGACAGGTCTATCTAACGGTGTATTTCAACGTTAAATATTACAGTTTTGTGTCATTTTTATGTCAGAGCACTTGATTCTTATACTAAAGTATATATCCTGCGCGCAAACTTCCGTTATATTTAGTGTGCTTTGCTTTTTCAAAATCGTTTTTCTTCTTGTCTTCTGTTGAGTGCTTTATGGGCGTCGCTTTTCCATACGGCGGTTGTAGCGTCTGAGGTTGATGCCGAGCGCGAATCTAGCGCAACGTTCTCTCAATACAATGGCAACGGCCTTTCATTTCAAAGCGACAGCAATACCTTCTCACTACGCGTGCGCGGTAGACTTCAGTTTCGCTATGCCAATCCCGGTATAAGCCAGCCTACCGAGCGTGCTGACTTTGAGCATAACGCCGGTAATCAATTTGGCGTTAACAGGGCGCGGGTCAAATTAGACGGTCACATTGGTTTGCCTTGGATTAAATATGGTGTGGAATATGATGCTGTCGATCAGCGCACCCTGACCGCTACACTATCCTTTGAAAAGTATGACGCGCTTCGGTTTAAGGTTGGTCAGTGGAAAGTCGAGTATTCCAGAGAGCGCAGTGTTAGCAGTGGCGGCCAGCAAATGATGGATCGTTCAATCATCAACAGAATATTTACGCTAGATAGGCAAATGGGGGCATCCCTGTACGGTAATTTTGATGGCCCAGGCGCGGCCAATTTCAATTACTGGGTAGGAGTATTCAATGGCTCAGGCCGTGGTGATTATAGCAATCACGATGGCGAGAATATGTATACAGGGCGATTACAGTGGAATTTCTTAGGTGAGTCTGTCGGGTTTAAAAACAGTGACATTAAACGAACAGCTACGCCCAAAGCCGCTCTAGCAATAGCAGGTGCGAAGTTCAAAAGCCAGTTTACGCGTTTTTCATCGTCTGGCGCTGGTAATTTAGCCAACTTTAGTGCGGGCGAGATCGAAGGTCAGTACGACATTCAGCAGTTTGTGATTGATGGTGCCTATTTTTATAAAGGGTTTAATGCTCAAGCGGAATATCATGAAAAAGATATTGTGGATTTAGCGGACAACGATAGAGAAACTACGCTGCGCGGCTATTATGTGCAGGCGGGTTATTTTTTGAGTGAATCAATCAGCTGGTGGCCAGAGCCCCTTGAAATGGCTGCACGCTTCGGGACCTATTCGCCCCGAGACAGTGAACAAGACGAACGCTTTTTTGAAAAGACAGTAGCATTCAACTATTTTTTTAATGGCCACGAAAACAAACTAACCGCAGAGGTAAGCAGGGTTTCACTGGATCAGTTCGATGCTGAAGTAGGGGACGAGACCATCTACTCTCTGCAGTGGGACGTCAGTTTTTAACTACTCACGCCGGGCGAGCAAGAAACTCACCTAGTGTGTTAACAAGGCGAGCCTTGTCTACGGGCTTGCCCACATGGGCATCCATTCCTGCCGCGTGACAGTTGTCGATATCTTGCTGCATGGCGTTAGCCGTCAGGGCAATGATGGGGGTTTTTAACTTAAGTACATTTCTTATATGCCGTGTGGCGCTAAGCCCATCAACTTCAGGCATTTGAATATCCATTAGTACCAAATCATAAGTGCACGCTTTCAATGCATCAATGGCCTTTTGTCCGTTTGATACGTGTGTTAAATCTAAATGGAATTCATCAAGAAGCGCTTTTATTACTTCAACATTAATGTCGTTGTCTTCTGCAAGGAGGACACGAGCGCCTTCTAGCGTAACGTGTTGCTGAGTTGTCTCAGATAGCGGAATATCAATATCTGCTGCAACAGCAAACGTGACATCAAAAGAAAAAGTAGAGCCTCGTTCTAATTCGCTTTCGAGCGTTAGTGAAGAGCCCATTAGCTTAAGCAGATTATTACTGGTGTTAAGCCCTAGGCCTGTGCCGCCATACTTTCTCGCTATGGAGCTTTCAGCTTGCGTAAAAGGCGTAAACAGCTTTACTTGGTTTTCTTTCGAAATACCAATCCCGTTGTCTTTTACCCAGCAGTGCAGGGCACAATGACTATCGTTCGACTCTGATACGGATAATCCAATTTCTATAATTCCTTTATCAGAAAACTTGATGGCATTGCTTATTAGGTTTGCCAATATTTGCTTAAATCTAAGTTCGTCAAACATCAAATCGTTATTAAGGTTTTTGTCGATATGAAGCTGGAGCACTAATCCTTTGCGTTCCGCTTGGTCTGAAAATATGTCGACTAATGTACACAGGCTTTCATTGATGTCGTGAGGCCTGATAGCCAACGTTAGCTTGCCCGCTTCAATCTTCGAAAAGTCGAGTAGGTCGTTAATAAGTTGAAGCAGCATTTCAGATGCATTGACGATTTTCTTGGTGAGATCCTTTGCTTGCACGTCTGCTGCGCGGCTCGCTAATGATTGTCCAAAACCAATAATGGCATTTAAAGGCGTGCGAATCTCGTGACTAATATTAGAAATAAACTCAGACTTCAACCGATTGTTTAATTCTGCTTTTTCTTTCGCCGTTAAGTAAAGCGCATTAGCCTGTCTTGATTTACTCAATAAAATCAGAATGATAACAATTGTTACTAGGGTGAGTGTGGTAAGTATGACGAGCAACGTGGAAAAAAGTGATTGGGTGCGCTGAGCCTCTGTTTTCAACAAAAGCGCTTCCTCGAATGCTTTATTCTCATTCTCAAGTTGATTTGCTCTGTCTTTCTCTTGGGTTATCTGATCAATTAAGTTGGCGCTTTTTATTAGCTCTAAGTCTTCATATTTCTTTGCATTCAAATAGGCTTCATGGAAAACCTCAAATTGTTTGAATGCCAGCGCGTGATCACCTTTCGCAGCAGTAATGTAGGCTTCTGTTTTGTCCAGCTGTGCGCGCCAAGTCGTTTGCTCGGCTTCGCGGTTTTCATCGTAGAGTACACGTGCTTTATTGAGCGCGTTTGTCGCCTTATCCAGTTCTCCTAAACTAAGGTGAGCTTCCGCTTTTAAACGGTAAATTTCGCTATTGTAAAAAGAAGATGAGAGAGGATGAGCAAGAACGATATCAGACAGTGTCAGTGCTTTCTGGAGGTTACCTGAACGATAATAGGTTGTAGCGATACCGTAAGTGGCAAGAAACTCAGAATAGTTAATATCAATTTGTGAATCGAATTCTATGGCGCGCTCAAAGTAGTCGATGGCCTTGCTATAGTTTCCTAGATTTCTATACAGAATACCAATGGCGTATAGATTGTCACTGACCAAAATTCGCTGGTTTTCAACTTTGGCGCCATCAAGCGACTTCTCATAGTAAGACAGCGCAATGTCATAAGCGCTGACTGATTGATAGTAGTCTGCCACAATTGCATAGTACAACGGTCGAAGCTTGGTAAGCGTATGTTTGGTTAGTATATCGTTTACCGTGTTGATAAGCTCAGCGTTAGGCGCAAAAACCTGCCCCTCGCTGTAAGTTAATACCTGGTAAATAAGCGCGTATGCCTTTACGCTTGGTGGAATATCAGGCGTTGCAACAACGCGGTTAAAGTGCTCGTAGGCTTTGTCGTAGTCTGCTGAAATACCATACATTCTTGCTACACCAGTAGCGATTGTAAGCCCTTCACTCGAGTTGTCTTGCAACGCAATCAGCGAATTTAAGATTTTTTCGGAAGGGCGTTGGTGTATCGAGAGTTGGTACTGAACATAAAGCGCGCCCACTTTTCTTTTTTCATCTTGCGTTAATGTGTCAGATAACAACCAAGCTTCAAGCTTTTTTATTGCTGCCCCTATAGGCATAGGCACTAAGGTTTCAACGTCCACTTTAATTTCGCTGACCTTGTCTGAGATAGATGCATGAGCACTAACCGTTCCCATACTCCAAGTTAGGGCAAGCAATAAAGCCAAACTAATAAAATGCTGCAAACTAAGTGACCCGAATAAATGCTATTTGTCTTATGTTAAACGATTAAGCACGTTTAGAATTTAATCGATAAGTCTAAAGTTGGTGATAGTATGAGCTCATCATTTTTTAAAAAGAGGAGAGTGACATGCAAGAAAGCACCAAACTCAACTATGTAGAATTTGCATCTCTAGATATTCGCCGCTCAAAAGCGTTTTTTGAAAGTGCGTTTGGCTGGTGTTTTACCGATTATGGCAGTGAATACAGTGCGTTTAGCAATGCTGGCATGGACGGAGGGATTTTTTCTGCACAACGTGTGATGAAGGCAGAAAGTGGTGCGCCTTTATTGGTGCTGTATTCCAATAACATTTCTGAATCGCAAGAATGTGTAGAAAAAGCAGGTGGAGCAATTACTAAACCGTTGTTTGACTTCCCGGGGGGCTGTCGCTTTCATTTTGTCGAGCCAGGTGGTAATGAGCTTGCTGTTTGGTCTGAGTCGGCAAAATAGCGCTATCGTGTCAACGAAGTCTAGTGATTCTGGCTTTTATAGTCTGATAAAAAACGCCTTGCGTGTAATGACACAGCAAGGCGCTCTAAATTCAGATTAATTAGCTATAAGCTTGACGTTACTTTTGCTCAAGCACAATGCGCAGCATTCTGCGAAGCGGCTCTGCGGCACCCCACAATAGCTGATCGCCGACAGTAAATGCCGAGATATATTCAGGACCCATGTTAAGCTTGCGAATACGGCCTACGGGAATAGACAGTGTACCGGTCACTTTCGCTGGCGTAAGTTCTTGCATCGTCGCGTCGCGATCGTTAGGAATCACTTTTACCCAGTCGTTGTGGTTAGCCAAGATTGTTTCAATTTCGGCTAGAGGCAAGTCTTTCTTTAGCTTAAGTGTGATAGCCTGGCTATGACAGCGCATGGCGCCAACACGTACACAAATACCGTCTATCGGCACTTCACTGCCTTTAATGCCTAAAATCTTGTTGGCTTCCGCTTGGGCTTTCCACTCTTCGCGGCTTTGACCTGAAGGTAGTTGCGAATCGATGTACGGAATTAAGCTACCCGCAAGCGGAACACCGAACTGTTCACTAGGGTAGTCTGCGCTTCGAATAAACTCAGACACTTGCTGGTCAATTTCTAAAATCGCGGTAGCAGGATCTTCAACTTTAGCTTTCACATTACTGTGAATTGCACCCATTTGATTAATTAGCTCACGCATGTGCTGTGCACCTGAACCTGAAGCGGCTTGATAGGTCATTGGCGAAGCCCATTCAACCAAGTCTTTCTCAAACAGGCCACCGAGTGCCAGAAGCATAAGGGAAACCGTGCAGTTTCCACCTACGTAGGTACGAATGCCTTTTTCAATGCCACTATCAATTTCTTTACGGTTTACTGGATCTAGAATAATTACGGCATCGTCTTTCATACGAAGCGCTGACGCAGCATCAATCCAATAACCGTTCCAGCCAGTGGCTCTTAAATCGTTGTACACGGCTTTTGTGTAGTCGCCGCCCTGACAGGTAATAATGATATCCTGTTTAGATAGCGCTTCGATATCGTGCGCATCTTCTAGAACACCAGCATCCTTTCCAGCAAAATCTGGTGCTGCACTACCTTTTTGCGAGGTAGTGAAAAAGGTGGGCTCAATGTGCGCGAAATCTTGCTCTTCTTGCATGCGCTGCATTAATACTGAGCCAACCATACCGCGCCAGCCCACTAAACCTACTTTTTGTTGTGACATTAAATTGAGAACCCTTGTTACTAAAATGAAAAGTACTTCACCACCTACGCCTTTTGCTCAACGCTAACACATGTACTTTTGAATTAACGTGTCTATCAATTGAACGTAGAATGATGTCGAACGCCGCTGCTTTATTGTGCTGGCGCAATACCTGTCGTTTTTATTTTTGTCTTTGCAGTCTAAGTGTTATTTATCCCGCTGGCTAGATGGTTTTTATAAATAATCTATCGCTGATATAAGCATTTTAGAAACGGCTAGTTCATGGCAAAAAATTTAAATAAAACACTTGAAGGAGCAATCAAATCGCAGGGTAGAGAGTGAACCTGTATTAACCCCTCATTGTGTCTATGCACTGCTTACGGTCTAAAAATTGCTTTATAAATAGAATTAATCCCTCACAATGTGTGAGGAGATATACAATATTGAGATACGCTTTAAGGAAAACGTAGTTCTTAATATGAAAATAAAAGTGAGGAACGCATGCAGTACGATAGTCATAACAAATTTGCTACCACTACGGTATTTTTGCACTGGTTGGTTGGATTAACCATTATTGGCTTGCTTGCCACTGGGATTTACATGTCGGAAAACGGTGTGTATGCACTATACCCCTGGCACAAAGCGATTGGTTTTCTTGTACTCTTTGTCGCACTAGCACGTGTGGTATGGCGCATGAAAAATGGTTGGCCTAGCGCTGCTGCTAACTATAAGCCAATAGAGCATAAATTAGCGTCAGTTGTGCACTGGGTGTTAATTATCGCCACGCTCTTAATGCCAATTTCAGGCTTGATGGCGTCGGTATTGGGTGGGCACGGGCTGTCAGTTTTTGGTCTGGAGGTTTTCGCGCCAAATTATAGTGTTGAAGATCCTGAGAAAACGCTACCGATAAATTATGAGCTTTCCAAAGCAGGTGGCGCTATACACTTCTATCTTGGTTATACCGTTATTGTCGCACTCTTGCTACACATTGCTGGCGCTCTTAAGCATCATTTCGTTGATAAAGATGGCACATTGAAGCGCATGCTAGGCAAAACCATTGGGGAGTAGTGCTTAATATCCTAGTTTTTGTGTATACCTTCGTCATCGTAAAAGTATTTTGACTGAAGTTTGCACCTTGGGAGAACAGGTAGATAACTTTCACGTAGAAGCCGAGCTATTTTTGCTCGGCTTTTTTTCTTCAACATTTATTGGCTGCCATTACGTGATGCTGAGTCAGCAAAGAAGAGATAGTCATTGGGCGCTGAGACCTTGTTTTGTTTCGCTTTGTACATGGCAATGTCAGCCAGTTTTATTAACGTATTCATGTCATCGCTCATGGCAGGGAAAAAGGAAACGCCGACACTCATTGAAATAAAGGTTGGCTCTGGGTCGCCGTTAAAGTAGAAAGGTTGCTTCACCCCGTCATTCACTTTTTCTATGGCGCGTTTTACGGAAACTTCGTCTTCAGCTTGAAGTAATAATACAAACTCATCGCCGCCCCAACGTATCGCTACATCGTTTTTGCGAATTTTTTCCTGTAACTGTTCAGCCACAAAGATGAGTACTTCGTCGCCCGCATCATGACCGAAAATATCGTTCACCGCTTTGAAGCCGTTCAGGTCAATTAACGCGAGAGCGAAGTGGTGGTCTTTTCTCATTAACTTCGCAATCAGCTTTTCACCGCCATTGCGATTATAAATACCTGTGAGTGCATCGAAGTCTGCCTGTAAGGCCAGTTTCTGGAGTTCGTGTTTTCGACTAGAAATATCATTCAGCGTCAGCTGATAGTAGCGTTCGCCATCATCAGTGACTAAAGGGCTTGCGATTAGTTGAACCCATGTGGCGTCGTCAGTTTTCTCTGATTTTAGTTTATATTCACCTGTTGCAAACTCATTGCGTGCAAATGCCTCCGAAAGCGAAGTTTTCATTGCAGTAGGCGCTTCAAATAGCTCCTCAAGTAGCTCGCCATAACCTTGCTTTATCTCTAGGCCAATCTTTTCTACCAAGTCGTTGAAGGCCTTATTTCTAAGCTCGATAATTCCATTTTCCGCCATTAACACAGTGGCAGACTTTGCGTTTTCAAAAAGCATTCTGAAACGCTTTTCCAGAAATTCGATTTCTTCCCTAAGTTGACGCTCTTGAGTGAATTGCTCTTCGACTTTGTTTAACAGTTGATTGGTGTCCTGCACCAGCTCGCCTATTTCACTTCGGGAGTGATACTCCGGCATTTCAATTCTTTCTTTTGTGCCTGGAGTAATCTTATGCAGTGAACGACCCACGCGAAGCATAGGAGAGATTATGATGTAGTAGGTAATTATCAACGCAACAATGCCGACAACCACTGCTTCAACATACAATGAATAATTATTGTCAGTACTTATTTTTTTCGCCTGTTCAATAATGTGGGCAAAGTTAGGGTAAACATTGACCTCAGCCAAGGTGTCTTCAGGAATGAATGGGTGCCTCACCAAAAATACCCGAGGCTTGACGTCTTTGCTGATGGCATCGTTCACGTTGAATTGATAATACATTGCATCGCTTTTTATAGACGCAGCGAGTATTTTTTCACTTTTAACCAAGCCGTTGATCGCCTCTTTTGCCAGATCTTCATCTTCTAAAAAAGCAGCGATAGACGCCGTTGCGGCAACGGTTTGGTAAAGTTCTTGAATATCGTTGTTCGCTTCACTAATTTCGTGTTCATACGTAGCGCGATAAAAAAATTCGGCGGTCGTAAGTACTACCAGCATAGCAGCAGCTACTAATATGAGTGAAAAACGAAACCCTAAGCCGTGGATGTTAATCAAAGCGGTACACTACCTTCATTTTGTCGGTGACGTACGACTCATATACATAGGCTAAGGCTGACTCATCGTCTTCTAGCCGTTGTTTAACATCTTCCATAGTTTGTTCTATCGCAGGTGGTTTAACACGTCCAGAAAACTTCAGTCTAGACCAATACGCATTAACGCGAGCAAGGGGAAGGCCCACCAGCGATTTATAAAATTGACCTTTTAGCTCGTCATTAAGCTCTATATCGATGGGCGTTGCCTGCCTACCGTTAGGGAAAGCCGAGTACTTGCCCATGAAGAGATCTATAATCCCTTTCTTATCTAAAACCTGCACATCATTGTTTAAGTTAGTAACAACAACGATTTTCTCTTGTGATTGCGCTACAGAGGAAAAGCTATACAAGGCAAGCACGACAGCCAGTAGGGGTGAGAAGTGTTTATAAAAAGTCATCTCCTCCCCCTAAAAGCTGAAACTTAACGCAACAAAGAGAGTGTGAACAACCCCATCTTCATCATCTACAACAAGACCATCTCTGGCGCGTAGGCCAGTTCCTCTAGCTTCAACATCAGTTCGCTCAAACTGCACTTTAAAGGCTAGGTTTTCTTGCAAATCCCAACGCCATCCGAGAGAAAGTGTTTGTTGATGATGTGCCAAGCTACTCGCTACTTCTTCTACAAAAACGGCTAGTTGAGCAGTGCTCTCGTTTATTGGGAAGCCAGGTTGCTCTTGGCTAAGAAAGTATGTGTCTGTTTTTGCAAATGAGTATAAACCGTAGAATGTATGCGCACCATAAAGATAGCTGAGGTTGAGGAAGCCATTAAAAGAGGGTCTCAACGCAATTGAATTTGAATCGATATATGATAGCTCGCCAGAAAGCTCCCACGCATCAAAATAACGGTTGAAGTAAACGGACGTATAGTGAATGGTTGTATCTTTAAGGCTTACTTCTTTAGCAAAGTCTATGGCGCCGCTCCAAAATGGCTGTAGCTGCGCAACGGAAGCAGCTACAACTGCTAAATCTTCGTCGTCATTGTCCGCTTCGGTTTGGGTGTGTTTAAGAGCAAGGCTCCAGTCGAATGAGACAAATTCAACACCAATTGAACGTAAGTTATTAAACCTAATCGGGTTGTAATCGTCACTAGAAAAGTCACTCTCTCCGCTTCCCCAAAAGCCTTTAATCAATAAATTAAAGTTGTCGTAAGGCTTAGTGTAGCTAATGTCTCCTCCATCAAAGCTTCTTGCGGGAACAATACCGTAAACCTCGGTGGGGACTTTCACCCAAGGATAGGCTATCGACACGTCTCTGGTATCACTGAAGTGAAAAATATCGGCCGCAAGTCTTCCTGCTCTTACTTGCCACGATGGGGTTATATCGTATCTTAGAAAAGCCATCTGGGTTATCGAATCCAGGTTTTGCTCATCTTGCTCTCGATAAACGAATTGACCCACAAAGTCTAGGTTATCAGAAACGCTGTAATCAAGCTGTACGCCAACTAAACTCAAAGGCTTGAATGCAAGGCCGCCTTTTTTCGCCGATTCAGCTTGAGACCGGTCTGAACGAAACTGATACCTGTCAGAATCGGAAGTTGCTGTTGCAACGGTGCCAAAACCACTAACCTTTACGTTCTCTTTTTCAGCAAACGCACTATTAACAATGAGGAAGCTCATCACCATAGCGATAACTGAGAAGGGCTTTTTAATCATCAATGCGTATCCAAATTCAAGCTTGTCTTTGCTAACACCTAAAAATCATACTTTCGAGCTGCTGGTTACAGTAAGAATAGTAAAGAAACAGGAAAACGTATGAAAAGTCAGCTTTTTTTATTTTTTTAACCGAGCGCTTGATAAATGCGAGTGGTATCTTCGAGCGTTGTTTGACCAGCATATCATTTAGCTTGTCGTTACTGTAGGGGGGATTCCTAATATGACTTATTGTTACTGCTGTTTTTTTATTTTCAACAGAAATGTTTGTAAGCGGCTTTCACTGTCTACGGCTCCAATTTGCTTTATAATTCCTGACGTAAAGGAGAAAAAACGTGAATGAATATGCTCGGTATTTTAACGGCTACCCTTCAACTATTGTGGAGCAAGCCTTACAGCTCATTTCCAGCAATCGGCTACAGCGTTATTTACTAAAAAAATACCCAGAGGCCCATGATATAACCACCGACAAATTGCTGTATCAGTACGCGACGGAATTAAAAAAGCGATACTTAAAAAATGCGCCACCGTTTGGGCGCGCCGCGTTTAAAAAGCAAGGTGATATGATAACTAACGCGCTAGGTACGCATACTTACCGTATGCAGGGTAAAACGCGCAAACACGACTTGGCCATTAATAACGATTTACTCTATGCCCCAGAGGCCTTGTTAAAAGCCCTTGTAGTGCATGAACTGGCGCACTTTAAAGAAAAAGACCACAATAAAGCCTTCTATAAACTTTGCTGCTATATGGAGCCAGATTATCATCAACTAGAGCTGGATTTACGCTTGTTCTGTGTGGCCGTATCAATGGGAGAAAATCCGTACACGTAACATGTGAACGCCTCATCAGGTGTCGCTATGTTTAAACCCATGTTGAGTACAATTGTCGTGTGCTTGCTATAACTAAATTAAAGCCCAAGCGCTGGAATTAACGAGGAGTATTAATGAGCATTGCTAAAATTATGTCTACGCGGGTGGTTAGCGTGCACATGGATGACAGTTTACAGTCATTGCGCGAGCTCTTTGCTGCTACGGGGTTTCATCATTTGGTCGTGGTGCATGACAATAAGCTGCAGGGGATTATATCTGACAGAGACTTGATGAAATCGATTAGTCCTTTTGTAGATACCCTAAGCGAACGAAAGCTTGATCGCGCTACATTGGATAAAAAAGCGCACCAAATCATGACTCGTGAAGTCATTACACTTAACCCAAGTGACTCTGTTTATTCGGCTATTGAGCTTTTTAATACCCATAAAATTTCCTGCATTCCTATTATCGACACGAAAAGGCATCCAGTAGGAATGGTGTCGTGGCGCGATGTGATGAAGTTTATGCAAAGTAGGGTAGAGGCAAAGCGTTAGGTCGGTACTCGTATGTTATTAATAGTGAACACCGCTTTAAAGGGGAGTGGTCTCTCTACCTGCGTTTATAAATTGCGGTAAAGAGACCGTTAGTTTTAAAGCGTTAGCTTTTGCGGTAGCTGACTTTAAACAGCAAACTGTAGAGTACGGGCACAGCGATAAGTGTAAGTACCGTCGCAAAGGCCAGGCCACCCATAATGGTCACTGCCATATCGGCAAAGAAGGCGTCGAACAGCAGCGGCGCCATACCTAAAATGGTCGTTACCGCCGCCAGTGAAACAGGGCGTACACGGCTGATCGTAGCGTCAACAATCGCTTGGCGAATGGCTAAGCCTTCTTCTATCTGAAGGTCAATTTCTTCAATAAGTACAATAGCGTTCTTAATAAGCATGCCAAACAAGCTTAAGAAGCCGAGTAGCGACATAAAGCCAAACGGCATATCGGTACCTAATAGACCAGAGACTACACCAACAATAGCCATAGGTACTACAAGCCAGATAATCAGCGGCTGACGAGCATGACCGAATAGCAACACTGAGATAATAAACATGACTAGGAAGCCAGCAGGCAAGCCAGCGCCCAGCGCTTTTTGTGCATCGCTAGAGCTTTCAAATTCGCCGCCCCATTCTAATGAATATCCAGCTGGAAGTTCTATGTCTTCAATAAGTGGGCGGATTCTCGCTAACGCTTTGGCAGCAGTTTCATCGTCACCCGGCTCAGCTTCTACCGTAATGGTGCGAACGCGGTCGCGACGGTGAATACGCATTTCTTCGGTCATTAACTCCAAGCCCTGAGATACCTGCGTGAAAGGCACATATTGGCGCTGTTGCGTAGACCATACTTGTGATTCACGTATTGATTGAAGCTCGGTATCTTCTGCCTTACCCATCTTTGCAATAATGTTGTAAGCATAATCACCGTCTTGCACCGTACCTAGCTGAACGCCGCTACTTGCATACTGTATAGTCTGGCTAAAGTCACTATGCGAAACGCCAGCAATCCCTGCGTTGTAGTTGTCAAATTGCGTATTAATAGCAAAGCCTTTTTCACGCCAGTTATGTCGAACGTCTTTCACTTGTCCGTCAGCAAAAAGCAGTGCTTTGGCTTCATCCGCCAGTTCGCGAAGTATTTCAGTATCTGGGCCTGAAAAACGGGCCTCAAGTTTTGCACCAGAGCCGGGGCCAAACTGCATGCGCTCCATATAAAAGCTAGCGTCGAAGTCTAGGTCGGTAAGCTTACTCGCAAGCGCGCTTTGAATAGCCGGAATATTATCAAGTTCATTCGCACGAACCATGAAAAAGGCATAGTTTTCGTTAGCACTTTTAGGTGCATAAGTGAGGGTGAAACGATCGGCGCCTTGCCCTATAAAGGTGGTTACAGCCGTGACGTTTTCCATTCCCAAAATACGAGCTTCAGCTTCTTTTGCAATGACTTCAGTGGCACGTATATCTCTATCTTGCGGGCCCCAATAATGCACAAAGAACAGCGGCGCGTTTGACGGAGGGAAGAAGCCTTGTTTTACCATGCCAAAACTTCCATAAGCCACGATAGTAATAACAAACAGTGCACCAATGGTTACCCAACGAAGCTTAAGTGCGCCTAAAAGTGCACGCTTAAACCAGCGTTGCGATGCAGAGAGTTCGTTACCTGTGGTTTGCCCAATACCTTTGCGGTAAAAATACGCGCCAAGCACGGGCACCAAGGTTACCGCTAATACCCAACTTATCATGAGGGAAACCAACACTACGGCAAACAATGAATAAAGAAACTCGCCTGTAGCATCGTTTGAAAGGCCTATGCCTGAAAAAGCCGCAATACCGATAACGGTTGCGCCAAGTAAAGGCCACTGTGTACGCTTAACAATAAAGCTGGCTGATTCTTTGGCTGTAGAGCCGGTGGCCATGCGCAGCATCATCCCCTCAGCAACTACGATAGCGTTATCTACCAGCATACCCATGGCGATAACCATGGCACCAAGTGATATCCTTTGAAGCTGAATATCCATAAGCCACATGATTAGAATAGTACCTAGTACGGTGACAAGTAGCACAGAGCCAACTACCACGCCTGAGCGCCATCCCATGAACAAACATAGCGTTAAGGTAACAACCGCCACCGACATAACGAGGTTATTTATAAAGCCAGTAACCGATTCGTCGACGACTGAGGCCTGATCGTAAATAGGCGTAAGCGTAATACCGACAGGCAGTTCTTGAAGCAGCTTTTCTACTTTTGCGTTAACACGCTCGCCCACATCAACAATGTTAACGTCGGTCAACGCTGATACTGAAAGCGTAAGTGCTTCTTCGCCGTTGTAGCGTACATGAACGGGCTGTATGTCGGCAGGCTCTAACTTTAGCGTGGCAATATCAGCAACCCGAAGGGAACGGTTTGTGCCAGGCACTACCACTGACAGATTAGATATTTCTTCTAGTCTGTCTGGCGCGCGCTCTACAATTAGGCGCACATTTTTTTCGTCAACTTTAATACGGCCGCCGTTGAACGGGCGCAGGTTGTCTTCAAAAAGAGAGGCGAGATCAGGAAATGAAATGCCTAAGCCCGCGAGTTGATAAGGGTTGATATAGGCCACTATCTGTTCTTTTTGAACGCCAGTGACATTTACTTTGGCAACGCCTTCTGTAGTAAGCAGGTCACGTCGAATAATTCGGGCGAATTCTCGAAGCTCCCGGGTATCGAAATCAGGTGCACTTAACGCGTAATAAAGCCCGTAAACGTCACCGAAATCATCAAATACCACTGGGTTTTGTGCACCCGTTGGCAACGAGCTTGCGGTGTCGCGAAGTCGCTTTCTCAACTCATCCCATATCTGTGGTAAGAGGTTACTGTCGTAAGTACTCTTAACTTCAACGGTAATTTCGGAAAGGCCCGGCGATGAAACTGACGTCACTTCCTTTAACTGCGGCATTTGCTGAATGGCAATTTCCAAGCGTTCAGTGACTTCACGTTCTACCTTTTCAGCACTGGCTCCAGGATAGTTGGTGTATACCTTTACCTGTTTGATGGTAAACGCAGGGTCTTCTAAGCGACCAATTTTGCTCATAGCCAAAATGCCGCCTAAAAGCAGGATGACTACCATTAGCCAAATGTTGACGGGCTTATCAATTGAATAGCGTGCGATATCCATAAATTACTTCTCTCCTTGGTAAGGAAGTACTTTCATGTCTGCACGCATTTGTGTTGCTCCAGCAGCAACCACTTGCTGGCCAAGAGTGATTTCACCTTGGCTTTTACCTTCGATAATTGCTAGTTCATTTTCAATATGCTTAACATTTACAGCTCGCTTTGTTACTGCATTCGTTTCTTCGTTGTATACCCATACGGCAAAGCCAGAGTCCTTGTTACCCACAAGTGATCTTACAGGCACAACAAAGCCCTCTGGATACAGACTACCTTGTAGGCTGACTTTTACCACTGCGCGGGCGCCTGGCGTTAACGGTAGTTCTTCGCGAGGCTCCATGGCAAACACCACTTCATAAGTTTGCGACACAGGGTCGGGTTGAGTAGAGTGCTCTACATAGTTCACCGGGTACCACTGGCTGCGATTGGTGGCTAATGTGGCGCTGGCTTGTTTTATCCCACGGCCAATATTGGCAGTAAGTAAGCGCTCAGGAACATTTATGTTGAAGTATATTTTAGACACATCTTGCAGGCGAGCAATCGGCGTACCTGCGGCAACAAAACTGTTATTTTCAACAAGTCGTTGAGATACCTTTGCATCAAAAGGAGCATAAAGCTGTGTGTAGCTCAAATCTTGCTCTGCATTTTTTAAGTCGATAACCGCTAGTTCGTAAGATGTTTTTGCAGTATCCAGAGAGCTCTGTGCAACTAGCTTTTGAGCGAACATTTTCTCAATTCTATCAAGCTCTCGTTTAGCCTGATCAAGTCGTGTCGTAGACTCGTCCACGCGTCTTTCGAATGGTTTACGATCAATAGTGGCCAGTAACTTGCCTTTATTGATATCACTGCCTGTCACCAAGTCGGTCTGGATAAGGCGGCCTGAAACTTCAAAGCTTAAATCGACGGTTTTCACTGCCGATACAACGGCAGGGAAGGTGAATTCGTCAAAATCTGGAATGTTGCTAACCGTAGCGAGTTTGACATAACGAGGTGCAACGTTTGCTTGTTGCTCGGCAGGCTCTTCGGAAGAACATGCACTTAAAGTGGAAACCGATAAAACGCTTAAAAATAAAATGTGAGAGAATCGCATCATGGACATAGGTGTATGTAATCCATAGTCAGGGTAATTAAAGTATAGATGTGTAAACCAAGGTAGTGATGATATGCACAACGGCAGCAAAGATAGTCATTACCTAAAGTAAACTGGTGAGTGCATTTTAGTGCGGTCACAT
This sequence comes from Alteromonas sp. G4i13, assembly GCF_054960505.1. Lineage (NCBI taxonomy): Bacteria > Pseudomonadati > Pseudomonadota > Gammaproteobacteria > Alteromonadales > Alteromonadaceae > Alteromonas > Alteromonas sp. G4i13. Next base: position 20,581 of record NZ_JBHNYX010000022.1, read on the forward strand.
TGAAAAGTAAACTGTTCGGTGTAAAATGATCGGGTTAATGTAGCGGATAACTAATTTTGAGAATTTCCATATGGTAGGCAACACACGTACGCGTAGCGACATCAAACGCGAAGCCATTATTCAGGCGGCAACACAGGCATTCCAAGAGTTTGGCGTTAACGGCACAAGCATGGATAAGCTGGCTGAACTGGCAAATGTGTCAAAGCGCACTGTGTACAATCACTTTTCTACAAAAGAAGAGCTGGTGATGCATTTGGTTACGCAGCAGTGGCAAACGGCTATTTTAAATATTAATAAAAAGTACGATGCTACGCTTCCGCTAGACGAGCAGCTAGAAGACCTTATTTTGCAAGACATTGAGTTTATGGTGAGTGAATCACACCTCGATTTAGCTCGGGTTGCGATTGGCCACTTCTTCTACGAGCCGGAAAAGCTAAAAGATGAAGTTGCGCAATTAAAAGCCCAAGAGACGGCTATGCACCGCTGGTTAAAGGATGCCAAAGCCGACAATAAACTCGCGTTTGACGACTTGGATCGGGTTGTCGATGAAATTGATAGCTTAGTAAAAGGGCAGTGCTTTTGGCCTCAGCTGTTCAAAATTGAAGATTCCCTCAGCGATAACGATAAGAAGAGCTTAGCAAAACACACAGTGGCTTTGATTTTAAGCCGCTATGCTGTTGTGTAGTTGGCAGGCTATATCAATGAGTTTGTTCAAGGCTCTTTCAGTATTGAAGGGCCATTGAACTTTTACTTCCCAAACATTTTTTCCGCTTATCCGTCTTCGCGCTAACTTCACAGATCCCTCTTGATTCAAACGGACTACACTTCAGATGATGTAGCCAGTAAATACCTTTTCACTTAGCTGTTTGTTCTCCCTGTCGCTCGTCCTCCGACACCTGCAATATGCTCCTCTACAATCGTACGAAATATATTCACCTGCTTATTCTTTAGTCTATTTTGGTGCAATTTGAGTCTTATTCATCTAATAAATTAAGAAAATTTATAAAGAGTTTTTAAATTTTGTCGCTTTTGCTCTCGTCATTTGTTCTAAATTTTTATAATATCCCGACCAAAAATAACAACTATTATTATTTGCAATTGCAAAATTCGGCAGAAAGCCGGGTCGTGATAATAGGGTTTTACAGATTTTTAAAAGTAAACACACAACACTTACAGAACACTTGGAGAGCAATTTTGAAATTCAAACTTACGAGTATTGCTGCTGCGATAATTCTAAGCCCAGCAACTTTTGCTGCTGATATGGAAGATATTGAGAGACTAACGGTGAAAGGGAAGTACCTTTCGGTTAACCAGTCCAACTCAATTAAAAGCCCTACACCTATTATCGACGTGCCACAGAGCTTGTCGATTATTACGGCTGAAGAAATAACGGCTCGCGGTATTACTAGCATTGGACAAATTATTGACTACGCACCAGGTGTTAATACATCGCAAGGTGAAGGTCACCGCGACTCGGTAGTATTCCGTGGTGTGCGCTCTACTGCAGATTTCTACTTAGATGGTAACCGTGATGACGTTCAATACTACCGTGCACTTTACAATGTTGAACAGGTAGAAATTCTTCGTGGTCCAAATGCATTGCTATTCGGTCGCGGTGGTACGGGCGGTATCTTAAATCGTGTATCTAAGAAAGCGAAAACGAGCGATAAGTTTGTAAACTACAACGTATCTGCTAATACGTTTGGTGCATATAACTTACAGTTAGACACCAATGTTGACACGGGCGATAAGTCGGCCCTGCGCATTAACGCCATGTACGAAAGCTTAGATAATCATCGCGACTTCTTTTACGGAGATCGTTACGGCTTCAACCCAACGGCACGCTTTGAGTTAAGCGATGACACAATTGTTGATGTGTCGTATGAATATATCGACCACGAGCGCTTTATTGACCGCGGTGTGCCAACAGCCAACGGCGAGCCAGTTGAAGCGTTTGAAGAAATCGTGTTTGGCGATCCAGATAACAATTACCAAACATTGGGCGCTGACGTGTTCCGTGCAAACGTTGAGCACACTTTCTCAGATAACCTGAAAGGTAACTTCAACGCTTTTTACGGTGACTATGACAAAGTTTACTCGACCTTTTATGCGGCAGGTTATAACGCTGAGACTGAGCAAGTAACGCTAGACGGATACGTTGATACTACGCAGCGTGAAAACATGATCTTGTCTTCTAACCTAGTTGGCGAATTTGAAACGGGAAGCATTGGGCACACGGTTATCTTCGGTGGTGAGGTTATTAATACCAAGTCAAACCAAGATCGTTACAACCCTGTGTTTGATTCCACTGACGGTGATAGAGAAACGTTTAATATTTCACGTCCGTTAAGCTTCCGTGGTTTAACTGGTACAAATGCTGAAGGCGTAACAGTTACAGCAGACTTCTCTGACTTGAACGACGATACGCATGTAGACTTGGATGTATACTCTTTCTATGTTCAAGATGAAATTGCACTATCAGACAACTTCGACCTTGTACTAGGTGCACGTTTTGACAGCTTCGATATTGAAGTATTCAACGCGGACCCTGAAGTTTTAGAGACACGCAGCAGAAAAGACGAAGAAGTGTCACCGCGTGCAGGCCTAGTGTATAAGCCACAGAAAAATATCTCTATATACGCTAGCTACAGTGAGTCATTCTTGCCACGCAGCGGCGAGCAATATGCGAATATTAATGGCGACGCAAACGCGCTAGATCCAGACACGTTCACGAACCAAGAAATTGGTGTTAAGTGGGACTTCAACGACAGCATGAGCTTTACAGCAGCTATCTTTGAGAACGAGCAGACGTCATTGGATAACGACCCGAATGACCCTGAAAGCTTTGTTGAAGTTGACTCAGATGTATCTGGTTTTGAGCTACAGCTGCAAGGTTATATCACAGACAAGTGGTATATTACTGCAAACTACAGCAACCTTGACGGCGAAAACGCAAGTGGCGTAGAGCTTCGTGAGCTGCCTGAAAATACGATGTCTGTGTGGACAACCTACGAAGTGAATGAAGTATTTGGCTTCGGCATTGGTGCTACATATCAGGACGAAAGTAAGGTATCGACAAGTGCTTCATCGCCTGTACTACCTAGCTATACGCGTGTTGATGCGTCTGCTTACTACACGCTTAGCGACAAAATGCGCCTTCAGTTAAACGTTGAAAACTTGACTGATACGCTTTACTTCCCGAATGCACACTCTACGCATCAGGTAACAGTAGGTGCGCCAATTAATGCGCGTCTATCACTGATTGGTTCTTTCTAAATTAACCGTCAGTTTTAAAATATTGTTTAAAAGCCATTCGCGAAAGCGAGTGGCTTTTTTTATCTTTGCACTTTGTATTTAGAGGCTTTGTGCTCTATTCGCCTTGCTTTGCAAAGTCGATAAGTGTCTGTCCATCCATACGATAGCCTAACCATTCACTCTTTGGTTTAGCGCCAAGTGACTCGTAAAAATCGATAGCTGGTTTGTTCCAATCTAAAACGCTCCATTCGAAACGCCCGCAGTCGTTTTCTACCGCTGTTTTAGCTAAGTGTTGCAATAACGCTTTCCCTGCACCCAGGCCACGTGATTTTGGTGAAACATACAAATCTTCAAGGTAGAGACCATTGCGTCCTTGCCACGTTGAGTAATTAAAGAAATACACAGCGAAACCAATAGGTGCGTCATCGCTTTCACACATTACACAATGCGCGGTTGCGCCTTCTCCGAATAATGTTTTTAATAGCGCTTCTTCATCTGCTTCTACTTCATGCTCTGCTTTTTCATAAATAGCAAGTTCCAGAATGAACTGGCGAATTTGTGAAATATCCTCAGGCGTGGCGGGTCTTATTGAAATGGCGTTGCTCATGGTGACTCCCATCATAAATAATCAAAAAAAATGAGCCAATAAAGGCTCATTTTAAAACAGTTAGGTGTTTGTAGCTTTTCTCAGCGATAAAAGCTAGTCCATCGATGCACTTGGCTGAGGTACATGTGTGTGTGAAGTACTATTGCCGTCGTTATCCTTAGTAGGCTTTTTGCGTACAATCTTGCGCTTAATAAACGTAAACGGACCACGTAAATCAAGCAATATTAAGTACAAGCACGGCACCAATATAAGCGTTACAAGCGTAGCGTAAAGTACTGCAAAGCCGAGTGCTGCAGCCATTGGTACAACAAACGCTGCCTGTAGGCTTGTTTCAAACATAATGGGCAGTACGCCCACAAACGTAGTGATTGAGGTTAACGTAATCGCTCGGAAGCGCGCGGTACCAGCTTCGGTCACCGCTTCTTTAATGCTGTAGCCTTGTGCACGGCGCTGGTTCACAAAGTCAGTCATGACTAGTGAGTCATTGATAACAACCCCCGCAGCAGCGATTAGGCCAAAGTTAGACATCATAGATAAGTCTAAGCCCAGCACAAAGTGGCCGAAGACTGCGCCTGTAAAACTAAACGGGATAACCGACATGATAATAAGTGGTTGCCCATAGCTTTTAAGTGGTACAGCAAGAAGGATATACACCATGATCATGGCAGCTAAGAAAAACAATATCTGCTCATTCTGTTGCGCTTGCTGCTCCTCAATGTCACCACCAAGTTCAGTCATAACCGACGGGAACGACTCTTTTAATTGAGGAAGTAGCTTCTCTCTAATTTCAGTGACCACTTCGTTTGGCTCAATCTTTTCTTCATCGATATTGCCCCAAATGTAAACGCTACGGTATCCACCTTCACGGCGAATGTAGCTTATACCTGGTTTCTCCTCTAAGGCCACAACGTCACCCAGCATAACTTCCTGACCATTAGGCGTGGTGATCAAAGAGTACTTCAAGTCGGCGAAGCGTTCGCGGGTAAGTTCTGGGTAGCGCACCATTACTTTCACTTCTTCACCGTTTCGAATAACACGTTGTGCCTCGCCGCCGTAGAAGCCTGCACCTACTTGAGAAGCGATATTAGATAAAGTAAGACCCAAGTCGTACGCAACTGGAAGCAATGTCATTTGTACTTCTTTGCTTGGAGGGTCGATAGTTGAGCTAACGTCAAACAAGCCCTCTTGCTGCTGCAGCATTTCAATAAACTTAAGACCTGCTGCGTTTAGGGTGTCGATATCAGGGCCAAAGAGTAAATAACCAAATTCGCCGTCATCACCATCACCGTTTACGTCATCAACTACGGTAAATGATTTCATGCCGGTAATTTCAGGAATGGCTTCGCGCCAGCGACGAGCAAGCTCAAACGTGTCAATAGGGCGGTCTTCTTCATTAACTAACGGCGTTAAAATACGGCCTTCAGTTCTGTCATCGTTAAACGCCAGGCGGTCTCTTATCATGCCTTGACCAAACTCATCGATGATTTGTTCTTCAACGTCTAAGATTGTTTGCTCAACAATTTTTAACGCGTTAATGGTTGCTAAATCTGAGACGTTTTCATTCATCTCTATTTTAACGCTTGGGAAGTCATGAGGTACTTTCGGATTGGGGACCATTCTTACGTAATTAGCACCAATAAGCCCCATACTTAGCATTAGCATTGCGACGAACATCATGAGTACAGCCCAGCGCCATTCAATCGCTTTCGCTAGAGAACGCTTGTAAGGACCGTTAACAAAAGCAAAGAATCGCTTGTTAAAACGCGACCGCCAGCTATTTTGTTTAACTGGGGAAAATTTAGTGTGGGCTAAGTGGGCCGGCAGAATGAGCTTAGATTCAACTAGACTGAATGCTAAACACAAGATTACGACAACAGCGATATTATAGAAGAACGCGCCTTCAGGCCCGCTGCTTAGCGTAAACGGAGCAAACACGGCGATAGTGGTTAAAACACCGAATGTGGCGGGCGTAGCTACGCGCTTGGCACCGCGGATTACATTGTCAACACCGCCACCTTTGCTTTCAATTTCGGTGTAAGCACTCTCGCCAATAACGATCGCATCATCAACCACAATACCCAGTACCATGATAAATGCGAACAGCGAAAGGATGTTTATGCTTACACCAAACAAAGGCATTAGCATCATGGCACCAAGGAAACATACCGGTAAACCAACCATAACCCACACGGCAAGCCTAAAGCGCAAGAACAGGGTTAACATTAGCGCCACTAGAATTGAGCCTTGAACCAGGTTCGACAACATCATGTCTAAACGAGCGTTAAGGTAATAGGTCATATCAACCAGAATTTCTAGGCTTACTCCTTGAGGAAGGCTTTCGTTTTTCTGATCAATATAGGCTTTTACGGTTTCGGCTACAGGAATGGTGTTTTGGGTTTTAGTGGCTTTAACGGCAATGTAGATAGCGTTCATGCCGTTGTATTTAAAGTAGCGTTCACCTTCAACAAATCCATCGTTGATATAAGCGACATCGCCCAAGGTTACCTTAGCGCCGCCTGTGCCAATTTTAATAGGGATTTGCTTAAACTCATCGCCGCTGTAGTACTGGTTTTCAACACGTACCGATACGATACCTGAGTTAGTTCTAAGCTGACCTGCGGAAATGTTGGCAGAGTAACTATTAATTGCCTGTGTGACATCGGCAATAGTTAAGCCGTACTTCCTAAGCGTATCAGGTTTAATTTCAATGGCAATTTCATCGTCCGGCGTATTGGCTTCAACCAAAGAGATAGAGCCAAGTTGTAGAAGCTCATCTTCCACCTCTTTTGCCAGCACTTTGAGTTCTGATAAAGGCAAGTCACCGACAATAGGCATTTCAATAACTTGCTGCTGGAACTCTACTTGGGAAACATTAACCGGCTCCATGCCAGCGGGGAAGGTGGCAATACTGTCAACGCGAAGCTTCACCTTATCAAGTACATCTGTTAATTCAGCTTTAGTGTCAATTTCCAGTGTAACTGCACCGCCACCGCGAAATGCACGTGAAACCGTACGCTTAATCTCAGTAATGTCTTTTACTGCTTCCTCAACTTTAATGAAAATACTCTCTTCAATCTCTTGAGGTGAAGCACCAGGGTAGTTGGCTTCAACGGTGATGTAGTTTATTTCGATGTTTGGAAACATCTGACGCTGAATAGTGAAATAGCTCGCTATCCCCATGATGATGATAAAAATCATCAGTAGGTTGGCGGCCACGGAGTTTCTGGCGAACCAAGAAATAATGCCGGTTTGTGTATCGTTGTGGTTTTCCATGACAGCTCCTTAGTTCGCTTTTGCTGTCACAATTTCGGTCGTGGTCTCAATGACCTTAACAGGCATACCGTTTTGAGGATATTCGGGCAAACTCATCACGACTTTTTTGGCATTGAAATCGCCTTGAATAAGGAAGTCGCCATTTTCTTCGCGAACAACTTTAACCTTTTGCGATTTTAATCTGTCTTCGTCATCTAACGTCCACAACAATCGATTGGTTACCAACTCTTGAGGTACGCGGTATACGTCGCTAAGGGTTTTTCCTTCAAATGCGATTGTGCTATACGAACCAAACTTTACGATAGGCTTCGACGAATTGATGGCGTAAGGATCTTCAATACGGGCAACGAAATAGCTCATACGCGTGGTGTTATCTACCACACCCGTATCACGGTGAATGGTACCTTTTACAGTAGCGCCCTGCACATCATCTACTTCGATGGCGATTTCACTACCAATGGTGTTGTCTGCTAGAAAAACACGGTCAAAGCCGGCTACAGGGAAGGTTACTTCAGCGTATTCGATGTTGTTAATGACAGCGACTGGCGTGCCTTGAGTTACATAGTCACCAGTGCTGATATCTCTAGATACTATAAGTGCATCGTATGGTGCTTTTACCTTACAGTTGTCTAAGTCACGCTTTGCGATTTTAAGCTGCGCTTCAGCTGATTTTACGCCAGCTTGCGCACTCATCACTTGAGGTTTGCGAAGGTAAAGGTCAGTAACCCGTGCGTTAGGCATCGTTTTCGCTTCTTTGGCAGCGACATCAGCTTGGGCTTGCTCTTGGATAAGCTGTGCTTGCGCGCTAGCGAGGTTAGCTTCAGCCAGCAACAATGCCGCTTCATATGCGTCAGCTTCTATTTCAAATAAGGTTTCGCCACGTCGAACCAGACCGCCGCTCACAAACTTAGGGTTCCAGCGCTCAACTTCTCCCGATACCTGAGCTGCAAGGTTTGTGGTTTCAAGGGGCGTTATTTCGCCATACGAGGTAAGTTGAACGCGCACGTCTTCTGGCGATAAAGCTTCAATAGTCACCGTTGGGCGGGTATCAACTTCTTCTGTAATAGTATTATCAGAGGCAGAGGCTTCGATTCCTTTCATACCTAAGTAGCCTACTAATAAAACACCAATAGGCAGTGCAACTTTCATCCATTTCATGGCTAAATCTACTTTTATAGCGAATACTTTACATAGTGTAGCGCTAAAGTGTTTCAGGAATACAGCGCAAATGTAACTAAACATGAGTCAATTTTGTGTAAAGTCAGTTATCCGTACTGATTTAAACAGGGAAATTGGTTTAGTTTTCCGAAAAAGAGGGGGAGCTCAACGACGAAAATTCACACACGAAATCTCGACCATTATCTTTGGCATAGTAAAGTGCTTGGTCTGCTCGACGAACGGCGCAGGAAATATCTATATCGGGATTTACTTCGCTCACCCCGAAACTACTCGTTACATGGATCTCGCTACCGTTAATATTAAGCGGTGCGTTGTTCAAAATATCTCGAATATTTTCCAAGGCATTTACAGCACCCGCTTCATCAGTATCGGTAAAGATGAACATGAATTCTTCGCCACCCCACCGTGCGAGAATATCTTGTCCTCGCAGACGAGAACTAAACACTTTTGAAATCTGACGAAGGACCTCGTCACCTTGTTCATGGCCTAAGGTGTCATTAATACTTTTAAAGCGGTCAATATCTGCAATGGCGACTGAAAATTTACGTTTGCTTCTCAGCATTCTTGCGTACTCGCGCTCTAGACACTGCTGCGCACCTCGCCGGTTTAATAACTGAGTTAAGTGGTCATGCTTGGCCTGGCGCTCAAACTGCTCACTTAAATAAAGTGCTGTGTCGTAACTCTTTTGTCTACTGTACTCATAAAACGCCGACAGAAATGAAACGGTTAAAAAAGAATACAGTAAACGAGTTTTAAACGCGTAGGTGTAGTTTGCTACAAATGAAGCGTCATTGAAGGCGAACAGCACGATGGCGCTAACTAGCGTATAGGCAATAAGTGCGATGAGGCCTCTGACAAAGCCTGCAAAAAACATAGTGACTGGCGGCACCAAGTAAATCCAAAGGGGACCGGTATTGTCTTTTCCACCGGTAATCAGCAGCAGGAGAGTCAGTACCATTAAACAGATAATGAGAAGTGTTATAGACCATGTACGAGCTTTGGCTGACGCAAACCGAACTTGTAAGCGCTGTGAAATAGCAAATACTACACTGGCAGTATAGAGCGTAGTTGAAAGAGAATATTCACCGTCAATAAAAGCCCTAGAGCCAAGCAAGAACGTGATAGACATACCCACTGCCGCAAAAAGGTTCACCACCATAATGCGTCTGTTGGTTTCATCCTTGTAGTGACGGCTTACGCCACTAAATACGTATTGCTTGAGAGCGCCGAACATGATTAAACAGATTTTGTCACAGTTTTTCTAATATCTTCTGCGAGTTGTTGGATAGTATTTCTCATTGCTTTGATACTTGGAGAAAATCCATCATCTTCAAGGGGCGTTTTGAATAAAAATGGATAGCTTTGCGTTTGGCCTTCCACGTGAGTAATCACATATTGGCCAGATAGAATAACTTCCCCTTCATAGGTGCTGACAAAATCATTGAGGTGCAACGCCATATGAATGGCTTCTTCACTTGCGTAGTGATCGGGGCGAAGCAATGACACTTGCTTTGATGCTAACGCGCTGGTTAGCGCCTTAGTAAGCCCTTCGTCTACAGGTTCGGCCCATAAGTGACTGGTTGAGATATGCAAGTTGGTGTCACTGGTTTGGTACACAAGCCCACGGTGTTTGAGATATTCCGGTAGGGTTATCTTATCTATTACAACAGCCGTTGATGCTTTGTTTACGGTATATGCACTGTCACCCGTGGTGTGAAGTAAGTAGTATGTCAGCGAACGAGGCGCGCTACTACACGCCGATAATACGCAGGTGAAAAGCGCAAATACACCGATAAACAGTGCTTTACCTGTAGGTTGAGATGGGAAAACCTTAAACTGCTGTATCATTCTATTTATTCCTTCCATCCTTGTTTTTGGATGTTTCGCTATGGCAATACTGTCAATTGACATTCACTGTAGCGTATTACTTTCTTAATATCGGCTAATTATCAAGGATAAAGAGCATTCATTTTTTACGCCATTGTTGCTCGAAAATTAACCGCGTATTTGTTTGACTCTACTGCGCTAATTCTTCGCTTTAGGTTGAATGTCCGCTTCATCATCCTTTGAAAATATTAAACTATTCGGAGACTGGTTTAGCTTTAACAATAAAGGCTGAATGTTGCGCATGGTTTCTTGCAGCGCATCAACGGTCTCTTTTATCTCAGACTGGTTAAAACCACCCTCGCTGTAATTTTTAAGCAGGCCATCAAGGCTAACAAGAACCTGATTAAGATTACTATTTAATGCTTTCGCATCAATATCAGCGATAAGTACATCAAAGTCGCTGCTCGCCGTTTCCACAGACTCAGCAGCTAAACGCATGTCTTCAACGGCTAACTGCACATTTTCCACCATTTCCTTAAGCGGAAGCTGATTGATTTTGTCTAAAATTGCGTCGGCCTTTTGCGTCAATTGCGTGAACTCGTTACTAACAGTAGGAATTACTTCGTAGCCGTTAATCACTTCAATGCCGCCGTTACTGTCGGCATCAGGTACATGCTGTAAATCTACATACAAACCACTTGTTAATACATTACCCATGCGTAGCGATGCGCGAAGATCTCTTTCTAGCCAGTTTCGAATGGTTTGCTTTATTGCACTAAGGCCTTCTTTGGTATCAGGCTGCCTTGCTTTACCGGGGTAAATATTAATAAGCACGGGGATGGGATAATCTCGCTCCAAAATGTTGCCATCTAAAGCAGGGAAGGAGTTGATAGCAGTTACGTTGCCAATTTCAATACCACGGTATTCAACCGGTGCGCCAACGGTTAGACCTCGCACACTTTCATCGATAAGTAGCAAGTATTCAGCGGCGACTTTATAACGTGCATCTGAGGCGGATGTGCTATCCCCATAAATTGTGAAAAAGGCGTTATCTAGCACTTGTTCACCTTTTGGCACGCCGTCAGGGATCCCAAAGGTAATACCGTTTGCTAATAAGGTTTCCAAGCTGCCTGTTTCAATGCTTACACCGTTCGATTCAAGCAACAATTTAACACCGCTGACATCCCAGAAACGTGTCGTGTTGGTTATGAGTTTATGGTAAGGCGCTTCAATAAATGCGTCGTAATACACCACACGTTCTTCAATATTAAAGGTAGCGTCTTCAAACTCGCCAACTTTAAACCCTTTATAAATAACGGGATCGCCAGGTTTGTAGGCAAATTCGTCGTCACTTTTTAACATAACATGAAGCCCTGGAGTGCCAGGAGGCGTAACCGGTGGGCGCTCAAGTGCCGTAAAATGGAGTTGCTCTTTGCCTTTATCACGGGCTGACATGGCAATATAGCTGCCAGACAAGAGGGTGTTAAGCCCTGAAACCTCTGAAAAACTTATACGGGGGGCGACAACCCAAAACTTTGCATTTTCATTGAGTAGATGGGCCGCGCTAGCATCAATTCTGGCCGTGACAAGTACGCCGTTTAAGTCAGGCTTTAGCGTTATCTTTTTTACCTGTCCAATATCTAGGTCCCGCACTTTTATTGGTGTTTTGTTTACCTCAATACCTGTTGCCGAATGCAGCTCTATCGTAATGAGAGGGCCCTGATTCTTCCATTGGTAGTACACCATCCAGCCACCAATAACGATAACAAGAATTGGGATAATCCAAATGCGAGAAATGGACGAGGTCGGTTTGACCTTAGCTTCATTAATGTTCGGATCGTTTGTGGTCATGGTAATTGCTTCCACTGCTGCCAAATTAGCCTCGAATCAAACGTCATCGCGGCTATCATCGTTACAAATACAACGGCACAAAAGGCGAGTGCCGCTTGGCCCGGATAAATAGACATGGTGTTCCCCATCTGAATAAGGGATACCAGCACTGCTACAACAAAAACGTCTATCATCGACCAGCGGCCTATCGCCTCAGTGATGCGGTAGTAACGTATACGTAATTGTTTTGAAGTGGTTTTCTCTCGCTGTACGGAAAAATTGAGCCAAGCAAGAATGATAATTTTTGCCACTGGCACTACCACGCTGGCAACTAAAATAATTATCGCCACTGGATACGAGCCCGATTCCCACAACGATATGACACCACCAATAATCGTATTGGGCGTCTCTTGGCCAAAAAATTCAGTATACATAATTGGTAGTACATTAGCAGGAATATATAAGATACAAGCAGTGATCAACAACGCCCACGTACGCTGAATACTCTCTTGCGCTTGCGCTTCACACAATGGTTTAGGTTGTGGTGGTTGGCCTTGAGACATCCACATGGCGTAGCGTGTGGGATCAAATTGAGATATACAAAGAGCCGTGAACGCTGAAAAGCCAACGAATGCATAAAATGATAGGCCTATGGAAACGTCGGCCAATTCGGTAATTTTGATAAGGCTAACCAAGGTACCAACAAGAAAAATTTCTGCCATGCTCCACGGTAAGAGGGCTTTCACAAGTTTGTAAAGCCGCGGCAAGTAAAAGGGGCGTCGGTTTTGTATTTGAGCTAAAGATAACAATAGCAGGCCGCCGAGTACCATTCCGGGCAGCAATAATGTTGCTAAGCTGGTTATTATCGCTAGTGACAAATAATCGTTTTCAATGAGTACGGTAATACCGGTAGGCAAATCAATACTGTGCTTTTGCCCGCTAGCTTTAAATGTCAGAAAGTTAAAAGGTAACGAAAGTAATAAAAATATCAGAGCACTGAAAGTATAAGCGAGCAACTTTTCGCTTGCGCCATCGCGATGAGATATTAGTGTGTGGTTACATACTGAGCACACGGCCCGTTGCCTGTGTGCTAGGGCGGGAATGTGTACCTGAGTATGGCATTGCTCACAAACTATAGATAACGTATTTGATTCAGCCATATGCTTTTGCACGCCACTTTTTGTATGCTCGTTGTATGATAGATAGCAGCCTAGAGGTATAACCCGTTGATTTTTAGAATCAACAGCATAGCTTATTGCAGGCATGTCGGGAAGTATAGCCAGTCGTATTTAGCAGTATAACAACAATAATTGACGATTAAGTGATGGAAATAGCAAACGAAATTCGTAGTGTATATGGAAAAATTAAGAAGCAGGTAAGTCGTTTATTCCTGAAAAGGCGTGTTGGTTTTTTACGTTTTTGGATGAGTATTACCTTTGCTCAGCGATGTTATTTTTTAGCAACCAGCATGCTTTTGTTGCAAATATTTCTGAACATAGAAAGTAGACTGTTTGAAGCAATAATGTTTGGTTTTGCTCTTACGGGCATTGTTAGCGAGACATGGCCCAGGTTCATGACACTTTGGAACAGCTTACCAGGTAAAGCTGTGATTCTGTTTGTATACGCAATCATCGCAAACTTTGCACTCGCCTCTGCAAGTGGGTTGGTGAATAGCATAACTGGCGTATCAGCAAACGCCTTGCCTTACAGTCACAACTTTGCGCTTATTCTTATGGTGCCAAGCTGGTTCTTTGTTACCACCATGTTAGGGCTTGTGGGTGGTATGCTTCTTATTATTTTCTATCTGTTTTTCTTACTGCTATTGAAGCCGTTTGGCGTTGCGCGGTTTTGGCATCCAAAACACTATCGGTTTGCTACCTCTACCACATTGGCAAGACTAGCATGGACACTTGGCGTGGCGCTGCAGCTGGGAGTTTTAGCTGGGCAAGTTGGGCTACTCTCTGAATTTAGTAGTGAAAGTGCTAACCCTTTAATAAGCATAGAAAACGTAACGGAAAATGAACTTGAAAATGGTGAAGCGCAACTTACTAAGGAACAAGCGGAAGATATTTCTGAGTTAGAAAAGGACTTAACCTCGCTACTGACTAACGCAAAACAAAAGAGTGTTGATTACAAAAAGTCACAACGACGTGCCTTAGCCTATTTCATTTATGAGTTTGAAGCTGACTCACTCTCACGCTGTGCTCATCCTGAGGGAACCCGCGTTATAGAGCTTAACGACTACGAAATTTTGCAGATTGAAAAGACAGATGAAGTGGAAGAGGGATTTGTTTACACGGTTGAACCTTGTCGCTCTGCTGCAATTGGAATTTCAGTAAGTCCGTAAACTAGCGCTGAGATAATAACGGTTCAAGAAGTAAAAAAGCCCGCATGTAGCAATCTACATGCGGGCTTTTAAATCTAGCGAACAACTGCTTAGAAGCTAGCGTTGCCCGGTGTACGTGGGAATGGGATCACGTCACGTACGTTTTGCATGCCAGTTACGTATGCTACAAGGCGCTCGAAACCAAGACCGAAACCTGAGTGAGGTACGGTGCCGTAGCGGCGAAGGTCGCGATACCACGCGTAGTCTTCTTTCGATAGGCCCATTTCGTCAAGGCGTGCATCGAAAACGTCTAGGCGTTCTTCACGCTGTGAACCACCGATGATTTCACCGATGCCTGGCGCAAGTACATCCATTGCTGCAACAGTCTTACCGTCATCGTTAATGCGCATGTAGAACGCTTTAATATCTTTCGGGTAGTTCTGCATGATAATTGGCGCACCAACGTGTTCTTCTGCAAGATAGCGCTCGTGCTCAGAAGATAAATCGATACCCCATTCAACAGGGAATTCAAATTCTTTGCCGCAGTTTTGCAGAATTTCGATAGCGTCAGTGTAGTCCATGCGAACAAAGTCAGAGCTTACTAACTTTTCTAAACGCTCAATGGCGTCTTTCTTAATACGCTGAGCAAAGAACGCCATGTCGTCAGGCAGCTCTTCAAGCACGGCCTTACATACATACTTCAGCATGTCTTCAGCAAGCTGTGCTACGTCTTTCAATTCAGCAAACGCCACTTCAGGCTCAATCATCCAAAACTCGGCGAGGTGACGAGACGTGTTTGAGTTCTCTGCACGGAACGTAGGGCCGAAGGTGTACACCTTAGACATAGCTGTGCAATATGTTTCAACGTTAAGCTGACCTGATACCGTTAGGTAGGTTTCCTTGCCGAAGAAATCTTCTGAATAGTCAACATTGCCTTTGTCGTCGCGTGGAAGATTCATCATATCAAGAGTTGATACGCGGAACATTTCACCTGCACCTTCTGTGTCGCTAGCCGTTAGAATTGGCGTAGAGATCCAGAAGTAACCTTTCTCATGGAAAAAGCGGTGAATCGCCTGCGACAAACAGTTGCGAACGCGGGTTACCGCGCCGATAACGTTAGTGCGAGGGCGTAGGTGCGCATATTCGCGAAGGTACTCAATGCTGTGACGTTTAGCGGCCATTGGGTAGGTATCAGGGTTTTCTACCCAACCCAAAACTTCAACGTCAGTCGCGTCAATTTCAACGGCTTGGCCTTGGCCCTGAGACTCTTTCACTGTACCGGTAACCGATAATGAGCAGCCTGCTGTTAAGCGCTGGATATCGGCATAATTTGACAGAGAATTTAGCGCAATAACTTGTACAGGATCGAAGCAACTACCGTCGTGTAGTGCAATAAATGATAACCCCGCTTTAGAGTCGCGGCGTGTTCTTACCCAACCCTTTACGGTTACCGATTCGCCAACGGCGTACTTACCTTTAAGTACGTCAACTACGGGCGCATGCGTCATGTTAATTTCTCCGTCTTACTAATTTTATGTTGTTGCTTACTATTGAGTCATTTTCAACAACACAGTGCATTAAACTGTGAATGAAAAAATGCACTAAAATTTGCTTTATAGTCAATGTTTTTGGATTGCCATGCCGATAACTTACTAGAATCTGTATTAGCTTTTCGCTTTTCAAAAAGGCATTTCGCAATTCGCTTGGTGCCAAGTATAAGCAAAATACAGATCGAAACATGACTTGGTGATGTAAAAATAACCAATGAAATACAATCCAATAGCACGCTAGTATACCCAACATAAAGCGGGATGCCAGAGAACAGAGTGACAAATGGGAAATAAAAATGATTCGAACACGCCAGTGTCTCAGCAAGCACAAGAACCGAGTGCTACGCAAAGTGACGCTGACCGTTCTAGCGATGCCGAAAATGAGAGAAGTTCTATGACTTACGAGCAACTTGCAGAGCGACGTTCAACGCCCCGTTCTAAAACGCCTTTTTATAAGGTGATGCTTGGGTTAAACATCGTTGGCTGGGTTGGCATGGTTGTCGTACTCATACTATTTCACTATGCGCGCCCTGACTTTATCAGTGGCGTGCAGCAGTACTGGGGAATAAAAGGCGATACCAGTTGGTCTGAAAGTCATTTATCGGCCATGACCATCATGCTACAGGTATGTTTGATAGTGAGTTTGGTTAGCATAATTATGCGTGCCAGAAGAAACCGTCGTCAAAGCGATAGTTTTGGCATAAACCTATTCATTTTATTTGCTATTGCGGCGATAAGCCTAATCACACTGGCTACCACACTGGGCCTGTGAATAGAGAAAGCGCTCTACATGCGGTGCACGACAAAAACATAACTCAAGGGCAAAATGACAAAGCTTTGTGAGTAGCGCTTTCGACAAGCGGTTTTTATGTCACTTGATGGGGTTGCTGTGAGCTTCCCATCAAGTGAGCGATGCATAATAAGCGTTATTATTTACAAGGCTTGCGGCAATAACTTAAATAAAAGCTGCTTGGATAAGCCAGTACGTATAGGCCGCGTAGGCCAGCACAAATGCTCCGCCTTCCAGACGGTTTAAACGTCCTTGGCGCTTAATGCCAATACAGAAAATGAATAGGGCAATGGTTGATGCGAACATCACCATAACGTCGCGGTATAAAAACTCAGAACCTACAGCCATTGGCTGAATGGTGCCTGCAATGCCCACTACTGCCAAGGTGTTGAACATGTTAGATCCGATCACGTTACCAATGGCTAAATCGTGTTCGCCTTTCTTCACCGCCATTAGCGATGATGCAAGTTCTGGTAACGATGTACCAATTGCGATAACCGTCAACCCGATAATAGTATCGCTAACACCGAAGAAGGTGGCGACTTCTACCGCGCCCCATACCAGCATACGCGAGCTTGCAACTAGCAATAAAAGCCCCGCAATCAACCACATTACATGGGTTTTTACTGTACCTTCGTTGCTATTAATCTCTTCATCGTATTCGTCGGCGAGGGCGTCTTTGTCGCCTTTCATGCCGTGATAAATACTCCAAGAAAGCAGAAGCACAAACAGTCCTAACAAAGAGAATGCGTCGTCTTTCGAGATATTTAAGTCCCACACCTGCCATGCGGCAAAGAAGGTGATGCCAAGTAAAACAGGCAGCTCTTTCTTAATGATTTCTGATTTAACCGCAATAGGACTAATGATTGCGGTAAGGCCAAGGATTAACAAGATATTGGCGATATTAGAGCCATAGGCGTTACCCAGCGCTATGCCAGAGTTGCCTTGAATAGCTGCAAACACTGAAACGATGATTTCAGGGGCCGATGTACCAAACCCAATAATGAGCATACCGATGAGCAAGGGGGAAACACCGAAATGATTGGCAACCGATGCGGCACCACCTACAAACTTCCCTGCGCTCCAAAGCAAAACCGGTAATCCGATTAAAATAGCCAAGCTGGCTAATAACATACGTACTCCTTAAACCATTCGTATCTTGTTTGCTTACTTCAATGTATAGGCAAACTCAATAAACAAAAGTCGTTTCAATCTATTCAAATGCACATTAGTTTTTGTTGTCTTAACGATGAAAAAAAGCCGTGCTGATAATGCTATGCAAATGATGAGTAAAGCGTAAACTCAGCGCTACTTTAATCGTGTTTGTAAATTGAACAAACACAGCAATAATTGTAACTGACAACACACTATTTAGAAGCGAATTACATGCACAATACACTGATTGTTACTGATGATGTTACTCCTTTTTGTAACACAGCTTTAACCGTGCTGACTTTTCAAGATTATCTTGCTGAATTTCCAAAGTTGAACGAGCCCAAAACACGCGTTATCAATATTTGTGATACCACGCGTTACTTAAGCGAAGGGTACTATTGTTCACTTTTGGCTCAGGCACGTAATCACTCTGTATTGCCTTCTGTAAATACCATTAACGATTTACGCATGGCGGAAGAGAAAAGTATCGATCGCATCGTCTTCTCTTTATCGGTATCTCAAGACAATACGGAAATTACTGACGAGCCTATATTAGTACTTTTCGGCGAAGTGAAAGATCAGCGCTTTAAGCGTTTGGCGCGCCAAGCGTTTGAAAAATACCCGTACCCTGTTTTGGTGTTAAGCCCAACAGTTACCGATACGAAAGTGTCGCCTAAAGCCACGGGTAAAGTACAAATTGAAGGCTTTGCAAGCGTACAGGCAAAAGCGTTTAAGGACTTAAACGCCAAGCAACAAGCGCGTTTCATTGAGCAATTAGAAGCACATACCAAAATACAGTGGAAAGCCGGTAAAACGAGCAAACGTACTCGTTGGGATATGGCCATTTTGGTTAACCCTGAAGAGAGCACGCCGCCTAGTGACGAACGCGCCATTAAAAACTTTGTTAAAGCAGCTGAAAAAGTGGGCTTTCGCGCAGATGTGGTGAGTCGCCTGTCGCAAGAAGAATTGGGTCACTATGATGCATTGTTCATTCGTGAAACGACGGCGATTGACCATCATACTTACCGTTTAGCGCGTGCCGCAGAGCGAGAAGGCATTGTGGTTATGGACGATACGCAGTCAATTCTGCGCTGCTGTAACAAAGTGTACTTGCAAGATGCGTTTGCTTATCAGAAAGTGCCAGCGCCGAAAGCGACGTTTGTATCGAGCGCTACTGATGAAGTATGCGAAAAACTCATAGCTGACTTTGGTTTGCCGCTTGTTTTAAAACTGCCAGAAAGCTCGTTTTCCCGCGGCGTGCATAAAGCTGAAAATAAAGAAGCGTTAAAAACGCGCTTAGAACAAATGCTGGCTGAATCGGCGCTTGTTTTGGTTCAGGAATATATATTCACTGAATTCGACTGGCGAATTGGTGTATTAGGTGGCAAACCTATTTACGCTTGCCAATACTTTATGGTGCGCAACCATTGGCAGATATACAACCATCAGGGAGACCGATTCTCTTCGGGTGGATTTGCCACAATGCCAACATTTGAAGTACCTAAACCGGTGTTACAAGCAGCTATAAAGGCCGCTAAAGCGGTGGGTGACGGCTTGTATGGTGTAGACATCAAGCAAACTGGCAATGCAGTTTATGTTATTGAAGTGAACGATAACCCAAGTATCGACTCGGGTGTTGAAGACAAATATTTAGGCAAAGAACTGTACGAATTAATTATGCAGGAATTTGCTGACAGGTTGGAGCAAAGAGGGCGATGATTACATCGGCTGAGCGAGTAATTGAAGTGAATAATGCAAGTCCACAGGAAAGCGCAAATCGTGCATATGGCCTAGCTGAGGGCGCATCTAATACTAAATCGACAAATGGTGCCAGTGTGCCTTCTACACAGTCGAGTGTAGTGCTACGCGTTGCGACATTACACGATCTTGCTTCGCTTCAGCACATTGAGCAAACTTGTTTCACCACCGACAGGCTAAGTAAAAGCCGTTTCAAATTTTACATTGATGCACAGCACGCAGAGCTTATTGTGGCCGAGCGTGAGCCGTCGACTTCAAGTTCTAACCTCGACAAAAATAAGCCGAGTGTAAATAGCATTGTTGGCTATGGACTGTTGCTGCTGCGTCGTGGAACGCAGCTCACTAGACTGTATTCTATCGCAGTCTTGCCTGAGACGAGAGGGCTTGGCGTTGCTGAAAAGCTCATAAATAGCTTGGGGGAGCGGGCGCTTTTGCGGGGAAAGCGATTTATGCGCCTAGAAGTGGCAGTAGGTAATGCCGGCGCCATTGCTCTGTATAAAAAATTAGGGTTTAGTCAGTTTGGTATGTATACCGATTACTACGACGATCACACTGACGCATTACGTATGCAAAAAGTGTTGGTGCCGAGTAAATCAGTTAAGCCAGAGGTTTATCCGTGGTACCAACAGACGACTGATTTTACCTGCGGTCCGTCAGCATTAATGATGGCAATGTGTGCATTGAACAATCGCTATGAGATGACCCAAGAAAAAGAACTATCGTTGTGGCGTACTGCTACCACGATATTTATGATGTCAGGTCATGGCGGTTGCCACCCGGTGGGATTAGCGCTCGCCGCGGTAAACGAAGGTTATGCAGCGAAAGTGGTCATCAATCAGGATGTCCCGCTTTTTGTTGATGGCGTTAGAGATACTAACAAGAAAGCGATAGTCGAAAATGTTGAATCGCAGTTTATGGCAGAGGCGCGTAGAAAAGGCATTTCTGTTGAAATCTCTGACTGGCGAGTTGATGTTATCGACCAAACCCTTAAAGCTGGCGGGGCAGTATTGTGCTTAATCAGCACATACGCGTTTGATAAGAAAAAGGTTCCCCATTGGGTTGCGGTGACTAGCTGCGATTCTCATTGCTATTATCTGCACGATCCAGATGCGAGTGAGGGGCAGCCTGTCGAGTATCAACACATTCCGGTTGCCCGCGAAGACTTTCTAAGGCTTGCCAGCTATGGCTCGCGTAAAGTAAGAACATTGGTACTCCTTAAAAAGAAAAAGTAACACGAATTTTTGCTTAGGCCTGAGGCACGGAGAATGCTTGAGGCCTCATACCATTAGTCCGCAAAGATAAATACCCACTCAGCGAAACTTAAAATAGCCATAACCGTGGCGTGTCATCGCAGGTATTAGTGATGAACTCGTGTAACGTTAACCTTTTTATTTAGCGTTTTAAGTTGTTTTACTAATTGAGAAAGCTCTTTCACCGAACCTGAATAATCAATGTGCTTATTCATTTCTTGGCCTTTCACAGCACTTCTATAAAGCGCCTCACTTTCAAAACACGCAGTTTGCTCATTAAGCGTGTTCCATTCCGCTTTTAGGTCACTTGGAATACAGTGGCGTTTTGCAATAATTTTGTCTTTTATTTGCAACACTTTCCCGATTAATAATTGTGCATCTGTTGGCATAATAATATCTCCTGTATAGCTTTTTGTGCTTAAGTTGCTGTTTATCAAAGGCATTAAGTGTTTACTTTGATAGACGTAGTGTAAATTCAGCAACATCTCAACACACACTCATAATAAGTGTTGCAGCAAAGATGCCAACTCTTACTAGTAGATGACTTAGAACACGCCAAATGTGCCTAAATGCGGATTGCAACTGTTGAGGCTCACTAAAGCGAGAAAGAGAGCGAGGAAAAGAGAGCGAGGAAAAGAGAGCGAGGAAAAGCTAAAAGGAAAAATAGCGAAGCCGGCTAACGGATAGAGAAAAGCCCGAGCGATTTTAGTGCATGGCTTGCATGACGCCTTGAAATCTCAGGCCATGAAATATCAGAGCCATGCTGCTCATTAAGATCTAATGTGTTGGTTTAGTGGGACTGGTAGAAGTGGCTTTTTAAAAAAATAATAAACCACGTATTAACAAGATAAACCCAAGTGCTATTTATAAGCGTAGCGCTTGGGTTTATTTTTAATTTTCTTTACCTGACAATAGCAGAAGTGTGGCGTCCAAATTAACAGATTAAGTAAGATAGCGGTAACAAGGCTGAACACAATTGACGAAGGCGTTAGTGGGACAGAGGGGCTGAAATTATCTAACACGCGCTTCAGCGTACCATATTGAGAAGGCGAGGCCATAAACACAAGCTTTTCGAAGTAATGACCGTGCTCTAGCTTCCTCATGCCTTGCTCTAAAGTGGTGATCTGGGCGAAGCGTGTGGCTTTCATCGAGGCATTCTCTCGCACAACTGGCTCACTGTTTTTCTGTAAGCTTTCAAGCATGGCTTCAACCGAAGAAAAACCATGCTGCTTGGCGAGCGCTGACGAACTAGAAACTTCATCTCTCAGTGCATCATAATAACCATTGAGGTATTGACGATAATGATCCGCCAAGATGGGGACTTGAAGTGTAATGATAAACAAGACTGCAAATACAACTTTATCTAAAACACGTACTATCATTCAAATCTCGCTATAAACACTCTGCATTAATGATCTAATTAGTGACCCGCTTTAAAGTTGAATGTTCACTCTATAACAAAACTAACATCAACCCTCGGGCCAATTGACGTCAACTGGTGGTTCAAAACTCATATTTCACCCAAGAAGATAGTTAGCGTAACAATCTCACACACTATTTCAAGGCGGTGTAAATCGCATGGGTCAGCTTACTTAACTGCTCGGAAGATATAATGTAAGGAGGCATAATGTATACCAGTTTCCCGAATGGCCGTATCCACACACCATGTTTCACAAAATGGCGTTGAATTTCGGCAACATTGACGGGATTTACCGTCTCGACTACCCCTATAGCACCTAACACCCGTACGTCAGCGACTCGCGGCGAGTCTGCACATATTGCCAATTCGGTTTGTAATTGTTTCTCAATGACAGGAACTTGTTGCTGCCAATGATTTTCGTTAATGAGCGACAGACTGGCATTGGCCACCGCGCAGGCTAACGGGTTGCCCATGTAGGTTGGACCGTGCATAAAGACGCCAGGCTCCCCTTGGCAAACTCCTAAAGCTACGTCTTCGGTACACAAGGTCGCGGCCAGTGTCATATAACCACCCGTAATCGCTTTACCCAAACACATGATGTCAGGCGAAATACCTGCATGCTCGCAAGCGAAGAGCTTACCTGTACGGCCGAAGCCAGTAGCAATTTCATCGCAAATTAAAAGTACGTCGTAGGTATCGCAAAGCTGTCGGCAGCGCTTTAAGTATTCGGGGTGGTAAATACGCATGCCTCCCGCGCCTTGAACAACAGGTTCTAGGATAAGGGCTGCCATCGTGTGGTGATGCTTTTCAAAAATCTCTTCAAGTGGAAGAATGTCATCTTCGCTAAACGTTTGGCCAAAGCGAGTTTGAGGAGCGGGCGCAAAAATCTGCTTGCTTAGTACACCCTCAAATAAACTATGCATGCCGTTAACGGGATCGCACACACTCATTGCGGCAAAGGTGTCGCCATGGTAGCCATTGCGCGGCGCGACAATGCGTGACTTCTCTGAGCGCCCTTGACACGCCCAATACTGAATCGCCATTTTTATCGCAACTTCAACAGACACTGAGCCAGAGTCTGCTAAAAATACACGCTCTAACCCTGCCGGCACCATGTTCAGTAACGATTTACACAAATCTACCGCCGGCTGGTGGGTAATACCGCCAAACATAACGTGAGAAAATGCGTCAATTTGCTTGTGCGCAGCATCGTTGAGTACAGGATGGTTGTAACCGTGAATAGCTGCCCACCAGCTAGACATGCCATCTACTAGCACTTCACTTGTGGCCAAGGTAAGTTCAGCGCCTTTTGCACCAACTACTTCATAGCAGGGAAGGGGATTAACCGCCGAGGTATAGGGGTGCCAAATGTGTTGTTTATCAAATTCTATATTGTTCACAAAATAACCATTAGTAAGGGTTTTAAATTGGTCAGAGTTGACAACTCGATATTGGGGCATAGACTAAGCCAGCAATAATAATTAGTAAAGGACAGTCAATGACGCTGGCTAGTGCGCCTTCTGCGCAAACGACAACTATTCGAAACGATTGGACCAAAGCCGAAGTTGAGGCTTTGTTTGCGATGCCATTTAACGATTTACTGTTTAATGCCCAAGTAGTGCATAGACAGCATTTTAATCCGAATGAAGTGCAGGTCAGCACGCTTTTGTCGATTAAAACCGGTGCTTGCCCTGAAGACTGTAAGTACTGCCCACAAAGTGCCCGCTATGATACGGGCCTTGAGAAAGAGCGCCTGCTAGAAATCGAAAAGGTCATCCAGCGTGCGAAAGAAGCAAAGCAAGTAGGCTCAACCCGTTTTTGTATGGGGGCTGCTTGGCGAAACCCGCGCGACAGAGACATGCCTTACATTTTAAAAATGGTTGAAGAGGTGAAAAGCTTAGGCTTAGAAACCTGCATGACGCTGGGTATGTTAACCCGCGAACAAGCTGTGGCCTTAAAGCAAGCGGGTCTTGATTATTATAATCACAACCTTGATACCTCTCCGGAATACTACGGCGATATTATCACGACCCGTACTTATCAGGACCGACTGAATACATTAGAGAACGTGCGTGCGGCAGGTATGAACGTTTGCTCTGGGGGAATTGTGGGCATGGGAGAAACGGTGAGCGATCGGGCTAGTATGTTAGTGCAATTAGCAAACCTTCCTGAGCAGCCTCAAAGTGTACCTATTAACATGTTGGTTAAAGTAAAAGGTACGCCACTCGATAGTGTAGAAGACTTGGACTATTTTGAGTTCATTCGCACTATTGCCGTTGCCCGTATTATGATGCCTAAGTCACATGTGCGCTTGTCGGCAGGCCGCGAAGCAATGAACGAACAAATGCAGGCGCTTTGCTTTATGGCAGGTGCGAATTCCATTTTCTATGGCTGCAAGCTGTTAACCACATCAAATCCAGATACCCATGAAGATGTAATGCTGTTCAAGAAGCTCGGTATTAACACCGAGCGCACAAGGGATTACTCAGACGAAGCACATCAACAAGTGTTAGAAGAAGAAATTGCCCAGCAACAAGAGCAAGGCGACGACAGTAACGACTTGTTTATTGATGCAACCAAGCCTAAGGTAGCGCCAAAGAAACAGCATTTAACGGAGGCGTAATGGCCTTTCACTGGTTAGACGATTCGCTGAGCGCGCGTGCCGAGCAAGGCTTGCTGCGCCAGCGCCACTGCCAACAATACGAAAAAGACAACATTATTTGTATTAACGGTGAGCACTATCTTAACTTTTCAAGCAATGACTACCTAGGCATGCGCCAGCATGAGGGTGTATTGCAAAGTTGGGTTGAGGGGCTAGCGCAGTTTGGTGGTGGCAGCGGTGCATCGCCTTTGGTAACTGGGCACACACAGGCTCACTTGGCGCTAGAAGCCTACATTGCCGATGGGTTAAACCGAGAAGCTGCGCTGTTGTTTAACTCTGGCTTTGCCGCCAATCAGGCACTGTGCATGGCACTTTTTCCTCACATGTCTCACTCTAATAAAAGCGTAAGAGCAGGGCACATAATTGCTGATAAGCTCATGCACGCTTCGTTTTTAGAGGGGGCGCAATGTGTATCTGATAGCGCCAAGCTTCGCCGTTTCAAGCATAACGATCTAAGTCATTTAGAGAGCCTGCTATCGAGCGTTTGTCAAAGCCAGGTGCCCGATGCGGTTGGTAATTCTGGTGCAAACCAGCAAGACACTCTGATTGCCAGTGAAGGTGTGTTTAGTATGGACGGTGACGTAGCGCCTTGTGAAGATATCGCTGAACTGGCCGCTAAATATAATGCATGGTTCATGTTAGACGATGCACACGGTATGGGTGTATTGGGTGAAAACGGCTTCGGCACAGCAGAAGCACTAAACTTAAACCAGCAACAAGCGCCTATTGTTATGGGAACATTTGGCAAAGCAGTGGGCACGGCCGGCGCCTTTATTGCGGGAAGCCAAACCCTAATTGATTATCTGGTGAATTTTTCTAAACACTACGTGTATTCCACTGCCATGCCACCAGCACAAGCGGTCGCGACGTTGTACTCTCTTACACATATCGCCAGTGATACTGCCCGCCGCGAAACGCTGCATAACAATATCGCCTATTTCAGAGACTCGTTTCAAAAGCGCTTTGGACAGACACTTAATACAAGCGAGAAAGGCGATGCATCAATTGAAATCACTTTGGGGCAGTCGCAAAGCGCAATCCAGCCCATTATTGTTGGTAGCCCAGAACGTGCAGTTGCACTAAGTGAGGGGCTAAAGCAGCGCGGTATCTGGGCAACGGCTATCAGGCAGCCTACTGTACCGAAAAACCAAGACAGGCTGCGCATAACGCTTACGTCAAATCATACATCACAAGATATTGACGTATTGCTTGATGCGCTAGAACTTTCACTTAATAACTCGGCGTTGAGTGAGACTGCAGTAGAAAAAGAATCAGACAGCGCTGTGAGCACTCCTGACTCTGTAAGTAAAAAAGAGATGTAACGATGTCATTAAGTCCCGCTATAAAAGCTGCTATGTCGGCAGAATCGAGAAGTCTCTTCGACGGTAAGCTGGCGTGCGACGCGGCACAGGCGGCTTTTAAGGCAAACGGGGCTTTTTCGTCCGAGACATCTTTTGAATCTGAGAGAGCGACCTACGCTAAAGGGACTCTCACAGTTAATACTGCTTCCCCTTCAGATAGCTCCTTCAAAGCTGCGGCACATTTGAGTGCAGAGAAGAGCGTTAAGACTGAGGGCTATGTTACAGCTGAAGGCTCTATAACAACTAAAGGCTCTGTAAAAGCTGAACGCAATGATACTACTTCAGTAATTAACGAGCAGGACGTTGCACATCGTTTTTCAAAAGCGGCTGTGCAGTACAACAGTATTGCGAGTGTTCAGCGCATTATTGCCAAGCAGGCATTAGCGAACTTACCTGTAGACCTTCAGGGTACGGCTCTTGATATTGGCTGTGGTACTGGCATTCATACCCAAACGCTTGCAAGTAAAGGTGCAGCTGCAACTGGCGTAGACATTGCCGAGGGCATGTTGGCGCAGGCCAGAAAAATGTACTCCGACCCCATTTTTGTAGAAGGTAGTGCTGTTGATTTGCCTTTCTCTGATAGCCAATTTTCAACCGTATTTTCATCTATGGCGCTTCAGTGGGTTAGCGATACTCGTCTTGTCGCTAATGAGATAGCGCGAGTGCTTGAAAAGAGTGGTATTGCCGAGCTGGCGATTATGGTGGCGGGTTCATTTAATGAACTTAAAACGGCGCGCAAAGTAGCGCAGCTTCCGCAAGCCGAAACCTATATGCCGACAACCTCACAATGGGTAAATGGCTTTAAGCAGTCGGGCCTTTCTTTGCAACGGGTGATTACTAAGGACTATGTCGATACTCACTGCGATATTATGTCGCTATTGCGCTCTGTGAAAGGGGTGGGGGCAGGTGAGACCGGCCGAAAACAATCGCCGCTCACCCGTCGAGATATTAAAAAATTAGCTATGGCTTACAGCAATATGAGCGGTGTAGAAAGTAAGTTACCGCTTACCTACCGCGTGAGTCATTTTAGATTGGAAAAACGATGAAGCAGTATTTCATTACCGGTACCGACACCGAAGTAGGTAAAACCTATGTTACCTGCCAACTACTACAAGCTGCGCAAAAATCCTCGTTAAGCGCCATCGGCTACAAGCCTATTGCAGCCGGATGCGAACAGATAAACGGCGAGTGGGTTAACGAAGATGCGCTAAATATTCAGAAAGCGTGCTCCAAAATACGCGCAAATAAAGCCATTAAAATTACAGACAATAACGAGCTAAAAAGCGTAAATGAAAACAACGAAGAAAGTGGACAGACACTTCCTTTGCATCAAATAAACCCAATTGCACTAAAGCCGGCTATTGCACCACATATTGCTGCCCTTGAAGAAGGTGTTGCGTTAACGTTTGACGAGATTGCAAAAGGGCTTGACGAACTGCACGCCTATCAACCAGATCTTTTGTTAATGGAAGGTGCAGGTGGGTGGCGTTTACCGCTAACGGTAGGTGATGAGTATACGCCCACTTACTATCTTTCTGATGTCGTGAAAACACTCAAAATGGATGTGATTTTAGTTGTAGGCATGCGACTAGGTTGCTTGAATCATGCGCTATTAACCGCAGAAGCAATTCGCGCCGATGGACTTACCATTAAAGGATGGGTTGCGAACGACATCACGGGTAACATGACGCGATACCAAGAAAATCTGCACTCTCTTAAAGCCATGTTACCCGAACCGCTACTGGCAGAAATTCCTTACCAGGTAGCGCCCAACGATGAGGCGTTATTCGTCGCTATCAAGCAAATAAGTTAAATCATCACCTGAATGAATTGGCGTTTTTTCTTCACCTAGAAAGATAAAGCCGTCTTTTTCACCCACTAGGGTAAGTTGATTATGAGTAAGGCGCAGCGCTGTGCCTTCGCGAATAGCAACTACTGGCGTGGTTGGATTAAGCGTGGTGAACTCTGCCAAACGTTGGTCGCGGGTTTCGCCATTGTGACCCGGCGGCTGATAATCGGTGTAATGCGGGTTTAACTGAAACGGCACGATATCTAGTGCATCAAAACTCGGCGGCTCGATAATGGGCATGTCGTTAGTGGTTCTAATTGATTGACCACAAATATTCGAACCTGCACTCCAGCCAATATAAGGAGTGCAATCGGCGATGGCGTGCTTTATTGGCACAATAAGCGCGTTTGCATAAAGGGTAGAAAGCAGGTGAAAGGTGTTTCCACCGCCTACAACAATGGCTTGGCCGTTTTTCTTTGCGTTATTTACCGCGGCAACCGGATCTTCAACGGAATGTAGCCCAGTAACCTTGCACTCTGGCAGGGCGGTAGCAACGGCGTCTACATAGCTATCGTACGTTTGAGTGACGGCGGCATAAGGAACAAATAGAAGGTCGCGAATTTCGCCTAAGTGTGCAAAAATAAGCGCTCTAGCGTGCTCTAAGTAAGCCTCGTCGCCTTGACGCGAGCTACTTAGCATAAGTACATGTGCGGTCATACTAACTCCACAATTTTTCTGACGGCGTATCATACGTGAAACTAGGCATAAAGTTTAGTCGCGCTCCGTCACTGCGTTGAAATAGGATTTTGAATGAAACAATCTACATCGGTGTTGTTCGTGTGTTTGGGTAATATTTGTCGTTCTCCAACCGCAGAAGCCGTGTTCAAACACAAGGCTGCACAAGCCGGATTAAATATTGAAATTGACTCAGCGGGAACCCACGGCTATCACATTGGTAACCCGCCCGATAAGCGTTCGCAAGCCGCAGGCGTAGAACGAGGCTACAGTTTCAAAGGGCTAAAATGCCGACGTGTGGATGAAAACGACTTTGAGCGATTTGATTTCATTCTTGCCATGGATAACAGCAACCTTGCTAATTTGCACGGTATGTCGCCTAGCCAGTACCACGATAAAATTAAGCTGTTTCTTGATTTTGCAAATGCAGACGATAAAGAAGTACCTGATCCATATTATGGCGGCAAGCGCGGCTTTGAGCTGGTGTTGGATCTTATCGAAGAAGCGTCGGACGGTTTGATTGCGCATATTAAACAAACCCAACAACAATAAACGCAAATCATATTGATAAACCATCTCGAAAGCCCACGTTGAGAACCCGTATTGACAATGACAGGAACTAAACGCACCGCCGTCACTTTGGTTGTAATAACAGTACTTTTGTCACTCGTCATAGGTGTGGTAGGGATTGTTGGCGTGACAGGGCTGTCTGATACGGCGGCTGAACTAAAACAGCATATTATTGTTCAGCTTCAAATACCGCTTATTCTCACTGCGTGTTTAGTAGGGGCGGCACTGTCTACAAGTGGCGCTACCTTGCAAGTAGTACTGCGAAATCCCCTGGCAGATCCGGGAATTATTGGCATTACGAGTGGCGCAAGCTTGGTTGCTGCGCTTTTGCTACTGCTAACCCCACAATGGGCTACAGCGTACCTACACTATTTGCTGCCTTTGGGATGTTTTATTGGTGCGTTGTTATCTACATTTATTATCTACCGCTTAGCAAGAAAACTGTTGGGCTCCTCTACGGCTGTTATTCTAGCGGGTATTGCCATCTCTACTCTTAGCGGCGCTATTATCGCTTGGCTTTACATGTTCAGCGACGCTAATGCCCTGCGCAATCTTACTTTCTGGTTAATGGGTAGTTTGTACCAAACTAACTGGTTAATTTTGTCAGTGGGTGGCCCGTTAATCGCTGTTGCTGTCGCATTACAGCTTTATTTCGCCGGCGATTTAAACAAGCTCTATGCTGGTGAACTTGCAGCAAAAAGCAGTGGTGTGGATGTGGAGAAACTCACTGAGCGCGCACTCATTGTCTGCGCTATTGCTGTAGGCACTGCGGTGTCTATGGCAGGCTCTATTGCTTTTGTTGGCTTATTAGTACCGCATATCTTACGTTTGATCATCGGGCATAATAATCGCTATTTGTTGCCGTTAAGTGCATTAAGTGGTGCAAGTCTGCTGATGCTGGTTGCGTTAAGCTCTGAAATGACCCGTGCCATTACGCTTCCGGTGTCTATGGTAACAGCTACGTTAGGCGGTCCATTATTAATTTGGGCATTAGCTAAAGGTCAAATAAAAGGGTAGTGGAGGGGAAATGAAATGACGACAAACAATTTTAGACCCCAGCAACGCCCTGATTCTGGCAGCAATGAACGAATAAATGCTAGTGAGCAAGACACCATAATTACTAACCCTAAGGAAAACGTTAGCGTTAAAGATGACGTTGCTGATTGCAATAGCCCAGCGAATAGCCATAACCTAGCAGATAGTCGTACCGTTTTAAGCTTACAGAATGTAAAAGTGGCATCGCGACTTTCGGTGGAAGGTTTACGTGCAAAAAAAGGCGAGTGCGTTCACATTATAGGACCAAATGGGGCAGGGAAATCAACACTGTTGCTTATTCTTGCGGGCCTTATTGACGCTGATGAGGGCACCGTCATGCTGCTAGGCAAACCAATGAACGATTGGTCGCTGGCAACACTTGCGAGTGTGCGCACCTTATTAGCGCAACAAAGCGAAAGTGGTTTTCACTTGTCGGTAAAAGAATACCTAAGCTTTTATGCAACAGCACAGCAAGATGAACTAATTCCTCCGGTTTTAGAAAAAGCACTCGAAATATCGGGTTTCTTGAACCAAATTGTCACCCAGCTTTCTGGCGGCGAGCGTCAGCGAGTTGAGATTTGTCGTTCGCTTTTGCAAATTTGGCCGCAGCTAGAGCGCGGAGAGGGGGTAGTGCTTTTAGACGAGCCATTGCAAGGACTTGATATAAGGCATCAATATGCACTGGCTAGTTTGGTAAAATTCCTTTGCGATAAAGGGAATACCCTACTTATGACGTCTCACGATATCGCGCTTAGTGCCAACTATTGCGATAGTTTATGGCTTATGCAAAAAGGTCGCATGGTAGCGTTCGGTAAGCCACAAGAGGTGGCCACGCAAACAAACTTAGAAAGTGTGTTTGAATGCCATTTTGCTATAAGCAAGCACGATAACTTTCTAGAAATTCAAGTTTGCGCACCTATTTCCCTAGAATAAATGTGGTAAAGTGCCCCCAGCATTTTTTTAGATTCACATTTTCACATTAGGCTGATTAGAAAAAAGCGCTACAGACGCACTGTTAAGCGCGTTACAGTCTTTTTATTCGAAGCATCTAGCTTCAATAAATATTTTCAGTAAAACGTTTGCCCTACGTTTTTTATTCAGGAGAACACCGTTGAGTAATTGGCAAGTAGACAGTTGGAGAAATAAACCTATTCTTCAGCAACCAGAGTACGACGACAAAGTACGTTTAAAAGAAGTAGAGCAAACATTAAGTTCTTATCCACCGCTTGTATTTGCTGCTGAAGCCCGTGAGCTTAGACGCCAGCTAGGTGAAGTCAGCTTGGGTAAAGGCTTTCTTTTACAAGGCGGCGACTGTGCTGAGTCGTTTGACGAATTTAATGCGCCTAAAATTCGCGATACCTTTAAAGTTATTCTTCAAATGGCCATTGTGCTTACCTTTGCTGGTCGTTGTCCGGTAACTAAGGTTGCCCGTATGGCAGGCCAGTACGCCAAGCCGCGCTCATCAGATTTCGAAACCCGCGATGGCGTGACCTTGCCAAGCTATCGTGGTGATATCATCAACAACTTCGAATTTACCGAAGCGGCCCGTCGACCAGATCCTGACCGTTTGTTGGAAGCCTACCATCGCAGTGCGTCAACCCTGAATTTACTTCGCGCGTTCGCACAAGGTGGTTTGGCCGACCTTCATGAAGTTAACCGCTGGAACATGGCGTTCGTTGAAAACAATCCGCTTAAAGAGCGTTATTCTGATATGGCCAACCGTATTCAAGACACCCTTGAGTTTATGGATGTTATTGGTATTAACGCACAAACCAGTTCTACGCTGCACGAGACTTCACTGTTCACGTCGCATGAAGCATTGCTGTTGAACTATGAGCAGGCGCTAACACGCATCGATACCCTTACCGGTAAGCCTTACGATTGTTCGGCTCACATGGTGTGGATTGGCGAGCGTACCCGTCAACTTGACCATGCGCACGTTGAGTTTTTCCGTGGCATTCACAACCCAATTGGTGTGAAAGTGGGGCCAAGCATGCAAGAAGACGAGCTTATTCGTTTGATTGATGCGCTTAACCCGCTAAACGATCCAGGTCGTTTAACGCTAATTACGCGTATGGGCGCCGATAATTTAGCCGACAATTTGCCACGCTTATTGCGTAAAGTGAAAGCTGAAGGCAGACACGTTGTGTGGAGTTCTGACCCGATGCACGGCAATACGTTCTCGGCATCGAGCGGCTATAAAACCCGTAACTTCGATGCAATTTTGAAAGAAATTAAGCAGTTCTTCCAAGCTCACGAAGCAGAAGGTACTCACGCAGGTGGTATTCACCTTGAAATGACCGGTCAGCACGTAACGGAGTGTACAGGCGGTGCTTATGAAATTAGCGATGAAGACTTAGCGCAAGCCTACAAAACGCAATGCGACCCGCGCTTAAATGCAGACCAAGTACTTGAAATGGCATTCTTGGTGGCTGATCATTTGCGTAATGCTTAAAGTGACCAACATCGCATTGGCAAGTTGAAGAAACGGCATCATTGAGATGCCGTTTTTTTTACCTAAATTTTACGCGTATATTTGAGGTTAGGTTGATATGCTCATTGTGTTGAAGTAAACACGATTGACCTATGACCCAATTTAAACACGGTTTCTATACACTCTTTATTATGGCTGTGGCTATTTTAGGGTGTTTAGCACTTAGTAACTGGTTACTGCCGCTTGGCGGTATTCTGCTCATTCTACAGCTCGCGTGTGCCATTGTGGCGTTAACGACCTCAAGGTTTTACGGCTTGCTTGCAGGGGTAGCCGGAGCACTGAGCTTTAATTATTTTTTCACCGAGCCTTTGCACTCATTTCAAATTGCAGAAGTTGAAGACAGCATAAATTTTGTCGTTTTCATCATTGTAGCCATCCTCATTAGCGAGCTTGCTGTCTACGTCAATTCTCAACAACATGCACTACAGGTTGTTAAAACACAATCTAGTGTCCTTCGATCTGTGTCCCACGATTTGCGTACGCCGCTCTCTACCATTATCGGTTCTGTTGAAACCTATATGACATATCAAGACAAGCTTGATGACATTGAGAGACAGGCACTGTTAAAAGGGGTTCACGATGAAGGTAAACGCCTTTATGTTTACGTTGAGAACCTGCTTCAAGCCACACGAATTGAGCATAACGCGTTAGCGCTAAATTTAACCCATGTAAACCTGACTGCCTTTTTAGCTAACCTTGAAAGTCGTATTAACAGTGGTCGACTAAAAGTGATCAACAACAGTGACAGTCGCGGTATAACTGTGTCTGAATCACTGTTTGAACAAGCTTTATTTAACGTAATTGATAATGCCCTTAAATTCAGCGATGACAGTGTATTGCTGATGGTTAGCCACTCTGATGGAGAGTTTAAGTTTCAAATAGCCGATAAAGGCGAAGGGATCAGCGATGAACAGCTACAAGCGCCAATACAGCTTTTTCAAACCAGTCGTCGCAGCGATAGTGGAAAAGGCGGCATTGGCTTAGGACTAAGCGTAGCAGCAGGCATAGTTCACGCCCATAGTGGTGCTATCAAGCTGTCGAATACCACACCAGGCCTTCTCGTCAGTATTACAATTCCAAAAAGGGATTAGCGCAATGAGCCACACCATTCTACTTGTTGAAGATGATGCGAATATTCGTCAGATGCTGAGCATTGCGCTAGGTGCAGAAGGCTACCTTTGTGTTGAAGCTGCTTCGGTTCGAGAAGCTTTGTCATTGTTTAATCAGCACCGTCCTGACCTTGTCATACTCGATTTAGGGTTACCTGATGGTGAGGGGAGTGAAGTACTTAAACGCATAAGAGAATCTAGTCGCCTGCCAGTGCTCGTGTTGTCTGCAAGAGATCAGGAGTTAGACAAGGTCGACCTGTTGTCCCGGGGGGCCAATGATTATGTTAGCAAGCCTTTTGGGATCAGAGAGCTTGTCACCCGGGTGAAAGTACTGCTTAGAGACTTCAATCCTGTGGTTGAGCCCACAACGCCCACACGACAGATTGGCAAGATAGCATTGGATATTACCGAGCGACGGCTGCTCGTTGAAGGCGAAGTTATCGCGCTCGCCCCAAAAGAAGTTCAGCTTCTTGACGAGCTTACAAAACAGCCTGGGGCGTTTGTTAGTCAGCAAGAATTGTTAAGAAGAATATGGGGTCTGCATCACAGTGAAGATACCCACTACATCCGCGTTCTTGTAAGACAGCTAAGAAAGAAGATAGATCCGTTCGAGAAAGATTTAATAGAGACAATGCCTAAACAAGGCTACCGAATAGCGGTTGATAAACCGGAGGCTAATTAATGTCGCACTTTAGTGTAATTGGGCTTGGCAAGTTTGGCTTAACGGCCAGTTTAGAGTTAATTCATATGGGACACACCGTTACAGGAATTGACCAAAGTGAAAAGCTGGTTGAACAGTATGCAGGTGAGTTTACACAGTGCGTTGTGTGTGATGCCAGTGATGAGCGTGCACTCAAGGAATTAAACTTGTGTCAGAGCGAAGCCGTGCTTGTTGCTATTGGCGAGGATATGCAAGCTAGCTTACTGTGTACGTTGGCACTAAAAAACTTGGGCGTAGCCAATATTTGGGTGAAAGCTAATAGCTCTGCTCACCACGCTATTTTATCCAAGCTGGGTGTGTCGAAAATTATTCATCCTGAAGAAGAGATGGGAGCAAGGGTGGCGCAAGCGCTTAACTACCCAATGGTGAATGACTACTTGGGTATAGGGCACGGCGTTTATATCGTTGATGTCATTTTGTCTGATCACTTTTCTTCACAGCGCTTAAAAGACGTGCTGTCCGTCGGTAAGGGGCAAGTCTCTTGTTTGTTAGTTAAGCGAGGTCACCAGCTACATCATAATCCATCGTTAGACTTTGAAGTTACTTCGAAAGATACCGTTATCCTCTGCGGCCATAGAGAGAACCTTGTTAAAATAGCGCCTAGGCTAGCACAATGAACAGATGGGATCCTAGCTACAGACCGATAGAGCGCTCGCCTAAAGGTATTAATAAAATTCAGGTAGGGCCGCCTCTTATTCTCTCTCTAAGCTTTGTGGCGGTGATTTTCTTAGGCACCGTTATCCTAAAATTACCAATGATGACTCATGAGCCCATCTCGTGGATCCAAAGCCTATTTACTTCCACATCGGCGGTGACAGTAACGGGTCTTGTGGTAGTCGATACCGGATCTGTTTTTACAACTGCTGGACAAGCGGTGATTGCGGTTTTAATTCAGCTGGGGGGCCTAGGGCTGATGACGTTTGCCATCGTCACGCTCATTGCCTTAGGAAGTAAAATCAGTTTCTTGCAGCAATCGGCAGTGAAGGAGGCGTTTAATCAAACAGATTTATCAACGCTTGTGTCTACAGCAAAGTCGGTACTGATTTTTGCCTTCTTCGTTGAGTTAGTGGGTTTTTGTATTCTGTCGGCCTACTGGATGCAGGAAAAAGGAGTAAGTGAAGCGTTATTTCACGCGTTTTTTTACACCATCTCTGCGTTCAACAACGCAGGATTTGCACTTAGTGGGGATAGTCTTTCCGCCTATGTGGGAGACCCGATTATCAACATCACTATTTCTGCATTATTTATTATTGGTGGTCTCGGGTTTTCCGTTTGGATAGAGCTTCATAAAAAGCGCAGATGGCAACGCATCTCTGTGTATGCCAAGACAATGATATTGGGTACGCTAATTGTCAATGTAACCGCCTTTTTGCTTATCTTTGTTATTGAAAGTGATAATCCTGCAACCTTGGCGAACCTCGATACTCAAAGCGCATTATGGGCATCATGGTTTCAAGCCGTTACTCCAAGAACAGCCGGCTTTAATACGCTGGATATAGCATCGTTAGAAGATCCAACGACAGCATTAATGTTGTTGTTAATGTTTATCGGCGGGGGCTCAATGAGTACCGCAAGCGGTATAAAACTGATGACTTTCATCGTTTTGATCATTGCCGCATACAACTATATTCAGCGGGGAGCTGCACCACGACTCTTTGGCAGAACAATTTCAAATGACACTATCAGCAAAGCGCTAGCGCTTACGATGATTTCCATAGGTATTACGTGGATAGCTATTTTTCTTTTATTAATGTCAGAAAAAGCTGACTTTTTGGATATCGTGTTCGAAGCGGTTTCTGCTCTTGGGACCGTGGGTCTTTCCAGAGGGTTAACTGGCGAACTGTCAAACAGTGGTGAGTGGATCATTATCTTACTGATGTACGCGGGTAGATTAGGGCCTTTGACATTGGCTTATTTTATTGCCAGCCCTCGAATAAGCCGCATTAAATACCCAGAAGCTAAACTAGCAATTGGTTAACCTGCAAAAATAGCGGCTCGTTCATCTTCACTTAAAATACCGACGAAGATGGTTTCTCTTCTTAAGTTGGCTGTACGCTCGTCGTCAGCCAAAAGAAGCGCCTTAAATACGTCTGGTTGATGGCGAGCCTCAATTATTCCTTTCCAAAGAAGGTAGCTTCCATAGCGCATCATTTTGTTGTGATAACGGGTTTCTAATGTTTTTTCGACTTCTTCGAATAGCTCTGGTTGCAACATCAGTTTGTCGGCAATGGCATTATGTATTTTTTTGATACGTTCGTTTACGTCACTTTGACGTTGCTTTCTGGGTCTTGCTAACATAAATCTTAGTGTGGTTAGAGTTTACTCATTTTGCCATTAGGGGACGCTGAGTCCCCGTGTGATTGCTAGTCGTCATTTAATAGCGGTTCTACAACAGACTCTAAGCCGTTTAGCTTAATTTCATACATTAAAGCGAGCTGTTCACCAAGCTTGTTTTCTGGAAAGCCTTGCTTGTGAAACCAGACCAAATAGGGTTCAGGTAAATGAAATAGGCGTCTTCCAGCGTATTTGCCAAAGGGCATCACTTGGTTAATAGCGGCTTTAATAAGCGTTGGGTCCATTTACTGATTACCTTTTGTCTTGGGATTTTCGTTGAGGTCTTCATCTTCACGTTGTTGTGCTTGCCATAGTGCTGCGTATTCACCACCTTGCTCAAGCAAATAAGTGTGTGTCCCTTCCTCTACAATGGTACCGTTTTTAAGTACAAGGATCTTGTCGGCATCAACAATTGTGGACAGTCTATGGGCGATGACTAAGCTGGTGTGTCCTTTAGCAGCGTCGCGAAGGGCCGCTAATATCGCACGTTCTGACGTGCTGTCTAACGAGCTGGTGGCTTCATCAAAAATCATGATTGGCGCGCCTTTAAGTAAGGCCCTTGCGATAGAAACGCGCTGCTTTTCGCCACCAGAAAGTTTTAGGCCTCGCTCACCTACCGTTGTGTCTAGCTTTTCAGGTAGGCTTTCTACAAATGCTTCAAGATGCGCGAGTTTGATAACTTGCTTAATGTCTTCATCGCTGGCGTCAGGGTTACCGTAGCGAATATTCTCTAGCAAGGTAGTGTTAAACAGCACCGTATCCTGAGGGACAATGCCGATATGTGAACGCAGACTTTGTTGCGTAACCGATGCGATGTCTTTTCCATTTATCGTGATGTCGCCCTGTTGAGGCTCATAAAACCGAAAGAGTAGTTTCATCAGCGTTGATTTTCCTGCGCCGCTTTCACCCACTACCGCTACTTTTGAGCCTGGCGGTACATCAAAGCTTAAGCCGTTAAGTATTTGTCGATTCTCAGTGTATGCAAAATGCACATTGTTAAATCGCAGTGCAGGGTTCGCACAGGTTAATTCTGTAGCGTCGTGGGCATCTTTTATGGCCGGCGTTTGGGCGAGAAGGTCAAACAACTTATCGATATTCGCAAGGCTCCCTCGAATTTCACGGTACACAAACCCCAAGAAATTTAAGGGCATAAAAATTTGCATGGTGAAGGCGTTTATCAATACAAAGTCACCTATGGTCATTTCGCCATTCATGACGCCAAAGGCGGCGTTTGCCATCATAGATGTCATGGCGATAGCGATAATGGCAGCTTGACCGCCATTCAATGCAAATAGCGACAAGCGGTTTTTTCTTCGTGCCTTTTCCCATGCAGCTAAATCCGTGTCGTAGCGATTGGCTTCAAAGGATTCGTTGTTAAAATATTTAAAAATGTAATATTGGGATAACACTTGAAGAATACTCAACCTACTAACAAAAAAATAAAAAAAACTTCTTAAGATTTTGAAAAAATTTACTAGAAATATAAATAAGCAAGTTTTAAAAGTGGTAATTATATTATGGCTCGTAAAAATAGATTTAGTAGTAAAGTAGTTAAACCTGTTTCAAACAGAAGTGATGAAACTACATTTGATGGATTACCTCAAATCAAGTTTGATTCGGACGGATTATCAAAAACTAATATTACCAAAAGTAATGGTTCAAAAGCTATTTTAGTATTTAGCAATGAAAAAAAGATTAACCCGCTAAAGCTATCTAACCGTCAACGAAAAGGAAAAGTCTTTCCTGAATGGTTTCCAGAATTATATAAATACAACGAGAACATAGCGATTGAATTAGCAAGAGCGCTGTTAAAAATTTTACAAACTAAAAACTGGCACTCTGCAATCCCACTACCATTTAAGTATTTATCCCAATATATTATCAAAAATAACCTTACGAGCTTATCGGATATTGATTTAAAAACATTTGATGAAGTGATGAGTTCAGTTGTTCATAGTCGCCCAAGAGCAACATTTATGAATTTAAAAGAACTGATTCTCATGTTGCCTTCGGTAACAAATGAAGCCAAATTAGATATTAATTCTGCACATTACAAGAAACCCCAAATTGACAAGTCAAAAAAATCAGTCGAAGAGAGAGTAGAAGCTTCAATTTTAAACTCGGACTACTCAGATTATGTCATGTTCCAAATATATGCATATGGAAATGCTTGCCTGTCTGAAATAAACGAAGCTATAACACAAACAGAAGAATATATTGACGAAGGCAATAATCAATCTTTCTTCGAGGATGACGGGAATAACACATACGCTCTTCTAATTAAGAAAGGAGATATTAAAAGTTATGATATGGCAATTCAAATGGAGTTGGCTGACTCATACAAAATTAATAAAGCCGCAGATCTTATCAAGAAAGGACTTAACAAAGAGCAATACGATGAGTTTAAAGAAGAAATTTTTGCTTCCAATTATTCGAACTTAATAAAATCTGACTGGCCTACTGACTTACATTGCGATGAATACGTTAATTTCCTGTGTTCGAAAGTTATCCCATCAGCATTGAAAAATTGCATCAGCTACAAGATAACCTTCTTTACTCAATTCGAGACAAACAGCGGCTTAAGAATCGATTCAGTATTAAACTTCTTCAACACAGGCCATAAATCAAATAGTGCGATAAAGTACTTAATCCCTTACGAACAATATAAAGTTGAAAAATATTTTGTTTATTCTTGCTTTTATAAAACCAGTGGAGATAGAAAATTCACAGGCGAAGGAATACATAATATTGTCCTAGGGCGGACTCTGCAATTTGACTTTCTGTTACTTCTTATTATTGCTGCTGAATCTGGTCGCAACAAAGAAGTCATTATGTCTATTCCTAATTATGTGCAAGGAATTCATATATTAGAAAATGATGATTTATTTTCTACAGAAGATGCTGTCGAATTGATCGGCAGTAAAAAAAGAGGTCATGCACACAGAGGTGCGGCCCAAATAGAATCATTTTCCGTTCCAAAAACATCAGTTCTTTTCGAGCATTTAGTACAATATTAATAATATTAGACAAGGCCAATTGTTGAGCCGAAAAATGTTCTTTGCTGAGACGGATTTTTTTAAGAATTGGTCAGATATTTTCCCAAAACTAACCGAGATTAAAAATAAGAATGGCTCCTTAATACCTTCTCTTAACTCTACTAAGTTTAGAAAGGTATTCGCAGGAGAAATGCTCTTAAACTGGGTTTCCAACATAAAAGATAAGGACGATCTTATCCGGCAAGTTGCAGCCGACCTGCAAAATTCAATACCGCTAGTGTATTTGCTTCAGTCATCCTCTGCGGAATCAATGATGGCTACAGCGATAGTTGGGTTACAAATGCGCTTTGTAGAACACCACCTGCAAGTTGCCGCAAACTTAAAATTTAACGAATCTCCACCTAAGTCAAAACGTGAAAAAAGATTTCTATGTGATTGCACAGATCCTAGCAATCCTGACTTTGAAGATAATTTAAACGTGGCTTTCTGTAAGCAGTATGACAACTGCCTTGGCTGCTCTAGAGCCGAAGTTTACGCTGAACATATTCCCAACATCATATTTAGATGTTTTCAGTATGAAGAAATATTACAGGCTAACAGAGACCTTTATGACGCAAATTATGCCGTAAAACATCTTAGAGCAAATCAAGTTTTAGACACCTTTAAGAGTAAAGCTTCACATGGCAATACAATTCACGCTGATGCTTTCAATAAAGCATATGAAGCGTGGCAAAGTCCTGAAACTTACCTCTTACCACCATTAATTCATATTAACGCTTAAAGTATAAGGTGATTCATGAAAGCAACGAATTTACAACGTAAAAGTAATCACAAATTTTACTCTGAAATTTCCGAAGATAAACAGAAGAATTTAGGTACTAAATTATGGCAACAACTTAAAGAGTTAGAACAAATTTATGATCAAAAGCCAATGTCGAAATTTTATGGTGAAAACAAATTTTCAGATATGAGCTGGAAAGTAAGCGATGTAAAAAACATAAATTGGAACAAGATATTAGAAGAGTCAGAATCTAATTACCCCTTGATACTGCTGTTAAAGATAACTGCATACCACTATATCCAAGTTCTTGGTAAGGTCGGTGAGATTTTCGTCGGAAACCTGAATCAGTTTAACTCTATATTTGGAAAACGATTTTCTGAAATGGGTATTTTAACTGCACCTAAAAACCAACTATTTACACCTGCTAGTATTATTTCGGAAGACCTAATTAAAGAATGGGTTACCGATGCCGCAGATAACAATGAAATCAAAGCACCAATGAGCTTAGATATTCTAGAAAAAATGGAATCAATACCATTATCTAGGTTTCACGGTCTAAAACAGTTGAAAATGGAGTGTTCTTTCCCTTGGAAAGACCATAATGGAGAAGGAGGTATAACCAAGCGACAAAATTATTTAAATGAGCTACTAGGAGCAAAGGCAACTAGAACTGAAATAAAGCATTATCAACCATTTTCAGAAGCCGTTTGCGCTCAGATCTTAGATTTTTCGATACCAATCGTCACCGATTATGCTAAAGATCTTGAGGCTGTTTTCAAATTGGCTGATGATCTTAATAACTTTATTCCGGCAAACAAAAAAGTGTTCTCAGCGAAAGGTCGAGATAAAGTTTTGGAATACTCAAACACTCTAAACAAAATTCTGCCTTATAAATTGCAAGGTGGATATCAATTAAATATTAGCTATATAAATGATTTGTACGATACCGTTCAAGCAGCATCCATTTGGATAATCTTACTCACAAGTGCAATAAGAAATGTAGATCTACGTAAGAACCTATTTAAACAGTGCTATATAAAAGATAAGGATTCGGATCTTATTCATTATTTAGTAACCGATATTCAAAAGACAAAACTAGAGGACTTTGTAATACCAATCCCGGCTCTGACCGTACAAGCAATCGATTTTTTAAATAATATCAATCAAGCTCCAAGTGATTGTTCTAATCTAATCGTTCGTCGTGTTCTTGAACGAAGTTCTAAAAAGGCAAAAACCTATTACTACTCAAATGGACAACAGATAGGTGCCCTATTACGAAAAATGGCAGCGTTAATTAATGTTGACCTACTGGATGAGCTTAAAGAGTGTGACAATGATGAAGGCGTAGCTCATAGATGCAGAGCGACAATGGCAGGCTGGATAGGAACTAATTCACCATTAGCTGTTTTACTAGTGAGACGACTCTTTGGTCACACCAATGGTGTTATGCCAGATCATTATTTGAGGAACAACACATTAGTTAAAGCTGAACGAAAAAAAATTCAGCAACAAACCTATATTAAAACGGCTGATGAATTTGCTGAAGCTATAGTCAACGAAACCTTTAGCGGTGGTTCAAAAAAAAGTATAGAAGCGTCTAAAGAAATTCTGAAGCAAAAAATAATCAAAGACGCTGAAATTAAAAACCAATCATTAACTCAAGGAGAGATACGAAAACAATTAAAGCAAAGAATAGCAGATATATTTTATCGCAAGCTATACCACGGTGAGGTTATTGGGTTAATGACACCACTGTCCTTCGTCTGCCTAAGGAACCCTGCATCAACAATAGATGCTCCATGTTCGATTGATTCATCTAAACAAAAAAGATTTAACCAGAAAATAAATCAAGTATTTTCCAAATCACTTCAAATGACAGGGCTTCCAGAGCTTGAAAATTGTAAAGGTCCTAGTTGCATGCACTCATTTTTATATGACAGCCCCTTAGGCAAATTGTTACTAAACCAGTTCAAATACTACATTTCCTACTTAGAAGGTTTAACCGAATCTGATGTCGATTTAGACATGGAATCTCAAAATTTTATTGAGTTGTATTATGGTCCATTATCAGAAGTTTACCCCGATGAAATGAATCAATACTCAAATTCAGAGGAAGTCTAAGTATGAATTTGGAGCCGATGTTTTTAAAACCTAAAGATGACAATGATCGACTAAATAATTTGGAACTTGCTTATACGTTAAAAACAGCCGAAGCAATTAGAACTGGTAAACTCAGAACAGTCGCAACAATGGATGCCATTTGTAAGCTAGCTCTTGTAGACCCGACCTACGCTTATGGACATAAAAATCCAAGTGAAAAGGATTTAGGACGTTATAAAGCTTTCCAAAAAAAAGTTAACGATTTCGCTAAGGACTTTAAACAGTTGCAGAAAGAAAGCGAAAATGAGGTAGAAGAAAATAAAGACGTACTCAAAGCAGCACGGGAGCAATTATTTAAGTTAGCTATCGAAAAGAATGACTTGATAAACAAGTACCAGAAGTTGCTAAAGCAGAATAAAAATCTTGAGTCTGAAGCACTCGAAACACAGCTAACAAACACAGCATCATCACCACGAGTAAATGAAAACACTATCAATGTTATTTGCCCTGACGAAACACTCACATATAACGATCAATATGACTTTTATAATAACGAACTAAGAGAAAAAGCATGGAATGAAGCAAGAGCTAAGTTTCAGAAGCTAATGAAAAGAAAAATAGCTCAAAGAGTGTTCTTGTTAGTTGGTCTTCCATGTTCAGGCAAGTCAACATGGATAGAAAAAAGGGAGCTTATTAGTGATAGACATGCTGTCATTATAGATGCCACAAACCTAACTAAAGGTGATAGAGCTGAGTGGATTATGCTAGCCAGAAAATGTGTTGACATAAAAATTAGAGCGGTCTTATTCCTTACCGATTTTTCCACCATAAAGTCCAGAAACACTCAAAGGCGTAATCAAGGGAAATATATAGATGTCTCGATATTAGAGGCCAAAGAAAAGAATTTGCAACCAATTGATGTACGTTTTGAAGATTTCGATGAAATTGAAATTATACGTGAAGATTAACGATTACTAGCTTGAGCAACAGTTTATGAATAATGTCTACGAATTCCCCACAAGCCCA
This sequence comes from Alteromonas sp. G4i13, assembly GCF_054960505.1. NCBI lineage: Bacteria > Pseudomonadati > Pseudomonadota > Gammaproteobacteria > Alteromonadales > Alteromonadaceae > Alteromonas > Alteromonas sp. G4i13. Next base: position 64,514 of record NZ_JBHNYX010000022.1, read on the forward strand.
AGTAAAAGTGATATTACTAGGTATCGAAACATTCAACAACAAGTTGAAGTTTCACAAACTGAAGCGATCACAAAAGTGCAATCAGGTGATACAGGGTTGCCAATACTAATCACTTCGTCAGGCTTTCTTCATGAACATGCGAATAATTTCTTACTTACCAGATTTTTTCACTTCGACTTTTTCAATCAACTTGTAGAACTTAATAGCAGAAAAAAAACGTTTAAAAAAGTTACAATAAATACCTTAAATAATTATGCCGACCATATCAGAAATTGGCTAAACATTTGCGAGAGTCAAGGAGTCAGCTATCTTGAAGTCGATGAAGCATTTTTGAATGGTGTATTAGAAATATTTAGAGATCCTGATCTCGACGACAATGAAATGCCTATCACCGAAAGATCTATCGAAAATTATGTTGATACATGGAGGCTGTTTTACAATTATCTTTCATTAATGAAGATCAGCCATAAAATGACCTTCCCTAATAAAGTAACTAAAACAAGAGACAAAACCGACGCTGAAAAAAACTCCGACATGTATAACTATGCTCATAGTTCAACAACAACTTATCAAGACGATCCTTTGATTAAAAATAGCCGAATAATCAAAATAAAAAATTATGCTAGTCAGGCGTTAACTGAATATCAATTTAATATGTTGCTCGAAGAATTAGGCAAAATTGATTTGGTATACAAAATTATGGCAAAAGTACAACTTGATACACTAATGCGCATAAATGAAATTGTTCATTATTTTCCATATGAGGCTAACAACTTAAATCCAGATTGGATGAATTTTGCGATGATGAGACAGTCGAACATGGATTTTCAAGTGTTACATTTTATTGGTAAAGGTCAAATAAAGAGAAATATCGATGTAGATATTAGAACAATGAAGTTTATTGATGATTATTACCTTACTGCCAAATTGGAAAATATTAACGCAGATGTAACCATTTATGATTATCGTAAATCTTTATTTTTAAGTAACTTTCTGAAATCTAAACACGGTAAAAAAAGCAATTACAACTATAGCTCAGATATCATTTGGCTTACAAAAACAGGCAGACCTGTATCCAAAACTATGTACCGTAATGCATTTAAGAAAGCAGCCAAAATATTGAGGGCAACAGGCATCATAAACATGAGGACGATCATTAGGCCACATGGTCTAAGACATACGGGCACCACATTAAGGCTTGTAAAATATGGAGAAGAAACTGGTATAGATATTAGTGTTTCTAACATTGATGATATTGCCGCTTTCTTACGGGAACTTTTAGGGCACTGCGACGAAAACACAATTCGCCTATATATTTCAACTGTAAGAAAACTACCAATTGGTGAACTAGGTAAAAAAACGATGCACGAGTATAAAGATAAATTCGGCACAGGATTACATAAGCATCCATCAGTACAAATAGAGCTAGACAAGTTTTAATCCGCTCTCCTAATTTTTTAGCCATATATACAATGAGCACTTTTTAGGAAATCAGAGTTTCTAACTATCACCCAAACTTGGCATTTATTACTTCCATGCTTTTTTTTAAAAACATGAAATTCAAAGGCTGTTTTGAACATTTTTCGTTCAAAAATAACTTCCAGTGCCAGATTTTTCTTATGTTTTTAAAAAAGCATGGATCTAATAATTAGGTCTTTATTGTAGTTACGCATAACACACAATGAGCACCATTAAAGCTTACTTTTCAATGACTTATGATAATGCTAATATTGTATGGCTAGTAAGGAGTTAAAATGAGCAATTATCTAAAACCACGAAAACTCAAAGGTTCGCTATTATCTGGGTCAAATAATTCACCAGCGATAAAACTTACTGTGCCTCAAAATGTTCAGTTGTTGGCCGTCGTGAGAACAAAGGGAGGAAGCGGTGAAAAGCACTTAGTCAAAGCGCTATCTCAGGCTCTCTTAGACAAACATAAAAGAGTATTTATTTGCCTTGAGACTTATATTAAAAGTAATGACCTACTTTTAACTTACTATTATTCTAACCCTTTGAATAAACTAATTGATATTGAAAAAATTCCTGAATCCCAAGGTGGATTTTTAAACCTTAACTGGAGATTTAATAATAACTTAGAGAAATTGTTCAGCATACTAAAGCATGAGCAAAATGTTTCGATTATTTTCACTTGCAATACCAGCGGCGCAGGGGAAATGGAGTCACGTATAAAGCAACTAGAGAGGTTTTGTGACCAGATCTATATGTCAGTATGCATTGACACACTTGAGTCTATAACCCCAGCCAAAGGCTTTTGTGAAAACCCAACTGTAGATCAAAGCAAGATTACATTCGGCTGTTGGTTAAACAAATCAACAGATGAAAAAAAACTGTATCATCTAGCTTTAGTCAGTTCCAAAGAGTTTAGAACAAGCGATTTATCAAAGATAAAACACAAGGCTCGATTACCAAACATTAATTTATAAAGAAGAAAAATTAATCAAAATTTGCATTATTGCTAATGAAGTCCGTTAGCAACTTAACTCAATGTATTTCATTTAAAATATTTTCATAAAAACTTCCGCAGTATAACTATCTGATTTTTATATTAGATTTTTTACCTACAGTACTCATTGTGTACTATGTTGTTGATTTTATTACGTTTTCTAATTTTAATTTTCAAATTCAACATTATAATAGAGTAAATAATGTACTGGAATTGATTGGTTGATTGGTTGAAATTAAAGAGAAATGTATGAATAAAGATAGTTCGGTAGTAACACTTAAAAAGGCAGGTCGAAAACCAGAGGTTACACTAGCGCAAGTAATAAAAGCGGCAGATATATTAAAACAACAAAAGCGAGATATAACTGGCTGGACTCTACGCGATGTAATCGGGTCTGGTGGACCTAACTATCTCAATGAATTATGGCTTGAACATAAAAAACAAGCTGGTATAGCGCCAGATGATATACAGCCTGCTAATGAAGAACACGTGCTATCTACTGAATTAGAACAAAAAGTAAATTCTTTTCTCGCTGATATTTCGACCCAAATAAACAACTTTGCACTAGAAAGTGATCAGTTGGCTATCCGTATCGCAGAAAGAAAAGCAAAAGCAGCATACGAAACATTGATGACGACAAACAAGCAGTTAGTTGATGAGCAAGATCTGGCGAACCGAATGGTCGAAGAAGCCGATACACTAAATCAACAACAACTAGAGGCATTGCAGTTATTAGAAGAAAAAAACATTGCTCTCTCAAGTACAGAGCAACAACTACTCACCAAGATTGAAAAACTTGAAGCCAATAATTTGAAAATCCAAAAGGATTTGGAAGATTGCCGTAATTCTCTTGAATCTGAAAAAGCTAAAGTTTCAGAATTAGAAAAGTCTGAAGTTAAGCTCGCCACGAAAGTAGAAATTGCTAATGATGATAAAAATAAAGTATTTGATAACTTAACAAATATCCAGAAAGAGCTGGCTGAAGCCGTTGTTAAGCTTGAGGCGCTTGAAAAATTAGTTAAAGACAAAGACCTAACAATTGAATCTCTAAAAACGTCTGTAAAATGAAGTTAGTTACAAAGTTGACAGATTGGGCGATAGTAGAAGTTGTCGATGCTGATATTGGTGTGCATTTAAAGCCTCTATTTTTATGGGGTATCGTGCAAGAAGACCAGCTTGGAAGATATGAAACTGGTAACTATGTCTGCACTTCATTAATTAAATCAATTGCCCCTAAATTAATGCAAGTCGTCACTAATTCAAATAATACCTATGAGCTTTTAGGCAGCGGACAACGAATTAAAGTATCAGTAAAAGAGTTCAAAAAGCTCGTTGAAGGCTATTCACCTGACGAAATATCAATTCTCAGATCGATTACGTCACTAAATTAATTCATGGCCCTTATTGTTTAATAACAACTTAAAGAATACGAACATTTTATTTACATCCCGCCAATAACAAACCCAATACAATAATTTGCTTGTTTTAATGTAAAACAACTCGTAAAGTAATCTACGTAAAGTAAACCCACCTTTATTTTAGGATTGTGATGAAAATCGGCTATGCACGAATAAGCACAGACGAACAATCAGAAAGCGCCCAATTAGATGCGTTAAAAGCGGCAGGCTGTGAGCGAATTTACCAAGAAATATGCAGTGGTAAATCAAAGCAGCGTCCAGAACTTGCGCGTTTGATAGATGCCTTACGAGCAGGTGATATTGTTGTAGTTCAGCGTTTAGATAGGCTTGGGCGAAGCTTAAAGGATTTAATTGAATTACTTGATGGCTTTAAATCTGAGCAAGTTCAGTTTATCAGCCTTAATGAAAATATAGATACAACGACTGCTATTGGTGAATTGGCATTTCATATGATCGGTTCAATCGCCCAATTTGAGCGAAGACTAATATCAGAGCGAACCAAAGCAGGTTTAGAAGCGGCAAGAGCGAGAGGCCGTAAAGGTGGTAGGAAGCAAAAGCTGACTATTGCTGACATTAAGAAAGCTCAAGCAATGTTGCTCGATCCTAACATGACAAAATCTGATGTAGCTAAGTACTTTAATGTAAGTCGCCCAACACTGAATAAATGGCTGAAGTGAAGAATGAGCTTGGAGCAAAAATGAATAATAATTTGGAAAAATTAGAACAGCTTAAATCGGTTCTAAGTAAACACTTAACATCAGAAACGATAGATCATGATCTAGTACTTGAATTAAGCCATAAAATAGCTTCATTAGAAAAAGATAAGGTACGGTTTTCAATTGACGCAGGGGTTATTGATCGACTTGGACAGGAGCTTGTTGCTAGACAGGAGACAGCAGTTTCAGAGCTGGTTAAAAACTCATACGATGCTGATGCAGAACTTGTAACGCTGACTTTTAAAAATTCCGATGACTTAGGCGGCAGTTTGATCATTGAGGATGATGGTGATGGTATGACATATGATGAGTTGGTAAACGGTTTTATGCGAATATCTTCTTCATCTAAATTTCATAATCCATTATCGAAACGTTTTAAGAGACAAAGAGCGGGTCAAAAAGGCATTGGGCGCTTTTCTGTTCAACGCCTTGGATTTGGATTAACAATAATTACTCAAACAAGCGGTAGTAATGAAGCCATAAGGTTAGACATAGATTGGAATGAGTATCAAAGAGATATCAACCTTTTAAGTATTTCAAATAAACTAGAATATTTTGAAAAAAATAGAGAAAAAGGGACAACACTTATTATAAAAAACTTACGTGATAAGTGGAGTAAAGCTGCAATTCAAAGAGTTTATCGGTATGTTTCAAATATAATACAGCCTTTCTCCTTGTCTGATGTCGTTCAGGATGAAACATCTATAGATGAAATCAAACAATTAGATCCCGGTTTTAAAGCTCGATTTTATAAAAGCGTAAATGGTCAACCGCCAGAAACAGTTGCAGATCGTTCAGTAATGGTATACGACCATGCTGTTGCTGAAATTCAAGGGTATATTGATGAAACTGGAATAGGTATATATACAATTGATAGTAAAAAGTTAAGCATAAATGAAATTGGGGAAATTGGTAATGACCCTGATGATTCGACTATTCCTTTTACTGCATTGAATAATGTTCGTTTTAAAGCTTACTATTATATTTTTGATTCAGATCTGATATCAAAAGTACATTCGACAAATATTAAAAAACTGACTGATAGAGAAGGCGGAATTAAGCTGTATAGAAACGGCTTTAGAGTTTTACCCTACGCAGAGGCTGGCAACGACTGGTTAGATCTGGATCGTTCTGTAAGAAGACGGACAATACTACCACCTCATTCAAATAATAATTTTTTGGGATTTGTCGAAATTAAAGATCCAGAGAATATTTTCAATGAAACTTCTAGTCGAGAAGGACTCATTGAAAATGATGCCTTTATGCAATTGCGTAATTTTCTTCATCGAACAATTTTAACAGGAGTTATGAAAGTCGCAGCCGCGAGAAATATTAAATTAACACCCTCGCAAAAAAAAGAAAAAGGTGTCTACGAAGAAATAAGCGTCCGTATTAAGAATATAGCTAAAACTATTGAAGAGCTTGAAAGAGAGTTTGATGTAGAAGATGGGATTAGTAAATCTAAACGTAAGCGTAATACAAAAAAAATAAAGGATGCAGTAGAAGAGCTAGATGCGCTGCACAAATCTGAATTAAAGAAGACCATTAAAGAACGTTCAATGCTCAGAGTCCTCAGTAGTGTAGGCTTGACGGTATCGCAATTTGTTCATGAAATAAAGCATCATATGGATCATGTTAAAAGTGATATCGCATTTTTAATATCAGAATTGCAAGGAAATGCCAAAGCACTAGAACGAGCAACTATATTACAGGCTAATTTTCAATCATTTAGTGACTACACTTCATATTTTAACGATGTTGTGTCTCAAAATATTATTAGAGATATTCGCCCACAAAATATGTGGAAAGTCATTAATGACTTTGTTCATACAATGAGTTCAGACGCAGATAAAGCAGGGATTAAAATACTGCCCCCTATCTTTCATAAAAATTGGCTATATACCAAGTCGATGCACCCTTCTGAATGGTCATCAATACTCTTTAACTTTTATACTAATTCTAAAAAAGCAATTAAAAGAGCCAAATCAGAAGGCAAGATTCAAATTGAATGTGGTGAAGAAAACGACCTTATATACGTTGAATTTTCTGATAACGGTGATGGTATAAAGTCTGGTTCAGAAGACAAAATTTTTGAAGAGTTTTATACAACGACGAGTGTAGAAACTTTGGAAGAATTAGATCAAAACACTGAAATACTAGGTACTGGTTTAGGTCTCAAGATTACAAAGGATATTGTCAAAGGATATCGAGGTAATATTTTTGTAGCATCTGCAAAAGGAGAATTTGCAACATGTTTAAGGGTAGAAATTGGAAAAGCAACTGATAAGGAGTTAGATGAACATGGCATATAAGGTAGTATATATAGAGGATTTAGACGCAGATTCTGTGCTGCATGACTTATCTTTATTCGACTTAGCTATTGAGCATTGCAAGCCAACAACTTTCACAGAAACTATTGCCAATGTTGATAGTAAAATACCAGATCTTATTTTAATGGACTTCAGACTGATGGCAGGTGGTGGAGAAGTTGATGCTCCTGCTATCGCACAATACTACAGAAGCAGAGCAATTGACCATCCTGAGAAAAATATACCGATAGTTCTTCTGTCAAATGACAGTAAAATTCACGGTTATTATGATGATTTTACTAGTCATGATTTATTTGATTTTTCAATAAGTAAAGAGTACTTATCAGAGAAGAAAGACAAGTATGCGCTTTTAATAAAAGAACTAATCGACTCATATCAGACCGTAGCTGAACTGCAAAAACAAAAGCAAGAGCTAATTCAACTTCTGAATGTCCCCGAAAGTATTAAAGATGATCTTGATCCTAGGATAAATGAAACACTTTCAAGTAAAAAATTTCAATCAAACACTTATATGGTATCAGCTTTCATTCTCAATAGTATTGTCAAACCGATTGGAGTCTTAATTGGAGAGGATGTCTTATCTGCCAGATTAGGAGTAAGTAAGTCATCTAGAGACTGGAATTTACTCTGTGAGCAACTGGATGAGGTTGCATATAAGGGATTATATTCTGGTGCTTATAGAAGATGGTGGTCAACAGGCGTCGATAATTGGTGGTTAAGGGATATTTGCGAAACTAACCACTTAAGACGTCTAAGCTCTGACCAAAAATTAGAAGCCCTACACCTGAAATTTGGAGATATGCAGTTAAATAAAGTTGAAGGTGATCCTATGACTAAAACGGATAGTTTTTGGTCAGTTTGCCAGTATAGTTTTGTTCCAGTTGATCCCAGTGAGGCTTTTGAAATTCAACCCGACTTAACTACCTATCCTTGGCTAGAGCCAAAATACTACTCTTTTGAAAGTGTTAGGAATAATGATTTAAATGACAGCTTAACTGAACTAGAAAGAATCAGATTTAAAGAAATTGCTAGAAGGAAATAGCTCGGTGGAATGGTGTAAGACTCAATATGGAAAAGATTTAACGGAACTTGCGCGTTTAATTAATAAATTTGATGTTAGCCGAGTTTTTAAAAATATCGACAGCGCTTTGAATGTCGCCAGTGGAAAGCTTGCCAAAACAACTGGAGATGTGCTGTCTGTTAATGTGGCAGGTGTTGAATTAATTTTGAAGAAGAAAATTTCAGGAACAATACCTCATGATTTAAATTCAATTACAATATTTCTTGAGGTTAATAGTGAATTTGATCTCTCAAAAGACATAGCCACACAAGATAGAATTTTAGATTCTTATTGTTTTCAAATGGAGATTATAGGCATAAATGAAGATGGCTCTCACTTCAATGCTTGGCATTTAGACAAGGACATTAGAGTCCAAGGAGCAAATGCTCCGAAGTATGATCACCCATTGTACCATTTCCAAATTGGAGGAAACCGTTTGGAAGATAAGCCGATGAGTGGAGCTGTTTTTGTTGGAGCACCACGCCTCCCTCATCCACCAATGGATATAATTTTAGGTATTCACTTCATAATGAAAAATTTTTGTAGCACTAAGGATTATCCATTTGTGACGAAGCTATTTATTGATCCCAGTTATCAAGACATCGTTGACAGAGCAAAAAAGAGACTATTTAGTCCCTACTTCAAAGCTTTTTCCGACGGAAATCAACACGAGGACTTCACCCTTAAAAATGTTTTCCCGATGGCTGTCTAATGAAGAAAGAGCTATTCAAATTCCTTAAATCATACTCTTGTGGAACGGAAGAAACAAACAGGTTAATTGTATCTTCGTTCGTTGAAGAAAATAAACTGCGCGGCATAAAAAACAAACAAATTAGTTCTCTCATAATTAAAGAAAGTGACTCTGATTACGAGCAATTCTGTTTGTTTAAAGAACTATATCAAATATCGACTATTGAAGAGCTAATTACCGCATTTGAGTTTGTAATTTCTCCCGAAGAAAAAGTAGTTACTGGCGCTGTATATACCCCGAAGAGTATTCGAGATTTTATAGTCAACGCGTCTTTAGCAGATTCATTGCCATTAAATCCTACCGTATGCGACTTGGCATGTGGATGTGGTGGTTTTCTATACACAGCAACCGAAGCTTTAAAAGAAAAACTAAATTTATCTTTTTATGAAATTTTTAAGAGATATATTTTTGGCGTAGATTTGATGGATTATTCAATCCAACGTTCTAAGATCCTTTTATCTTTACAGGCAATTGTCGCAGGTGAAGATCGCAAATATTTCGATTTCAACTTATATGTTGGAAATTCATTAAATTTTGATTTTAGTTCCTATATAGATAATTTTAAAGGTTTTTATCTGATTACAGGCAATCCACCATACGTTTGCTCTAGGAACATTGACGGGGATTCGAAAAAATTACTTTCAAAATTTGAAGTATGTGCTTCTGGCCATCCTGATTTATATATTCCATTTTTTGAAATAGGGATAAATTTTTTAAGTGCAGAAGGAAAACTTGGCTACATAACGATGAATTCGTTTTTTAAAAGCTTAAATGGAAGAGCTTTGAGAGAGTATTTTAGTAACAGAAAATTTAGCTTAAAGATTTTAGACTTTGGTGGTTTACAAGTATTTGACGCTAGATCCACTTACACATGCATTTGCTTTATAGAAAAAAAAGAAACAAATGCGGTTGAATATAAGAAAGTAAATAATATTAAGAAACTTAGTGCTAAAAATTTTAAAAATATAAATTACGATAAGCTAGATGATTACAATGGTTGGAATTTTCAGTCTTTCAGAATAATTTCTAAAATAGAGTCCGTAGGACAGCCGTTTCAGAAGGTTTTTAAAACTAGTACAGGTATTGCCACATTAAAAAATAATATTTTTATAATTGATGGTAATAGCTTTGATGATGCTTATTATCTATTGGAAAGTGGGCATAAAATCGAAAAACAGTTATGTGTTGATATTCTGAACCCAAACAGATTCATTAGAACTGATGACGCTAGTAGCATTACAAAGAAAATAATTTTTCCTTATGAATATGTAGAAGGTTCAGCTCGTATTATTCCTGAAGATAGATTCAAAAAATTATACCCTTGTGCATATCGCTATCTTCTGAATTTCAAAATTGAATTATCAGAAAGAGATAAAGGGAAAGGTAAATACCCTGAGTGGTATGCGTATGGTCGAACTCAGGGCTTGGAAAAGAATCGGTTCAAGTTATTATTTCCCCATATAACCCCTATAATACCTAATTATGTATTAACCGATAACATGTCTCTTCTCTTTCACAATGGGTTGGGCTTACTGTCTAATGATAAAGACCTCTTATTATTAGCCAAGAAGATCATGAGTTCTAAGCTCTTTTGGTTCTATATTGTAAATACTAGTAAACCATATGGCTCCGGATATTTCTCGCTAAGCCGGAACTATATAAAAAACTTTGGCATCTATGATTTTACACAGGAACAGAAAGATTATTTGATGAATGAAACTGACCAAGAAAGAATTGATCGCTACCTTGAAGAACTATACGACGTAAATTTACCCTCGGAGGGTATCTAGATTTTGAATGACGCTCCTTTACGTCCTAGATCACACATTGTTGGTGATGTAGGACAAACGACAGTATCTCTCCAGTTTAAAAAATGGGGGTGGACTTCTGATATAGTCGAGTCTGATTACGGGGAAGATTTATATTGTGAAGTATTCGTTGATAACAGGCGAACAGCTTTAAACTTTCGATGCCAAGTGAAGTCGTATTATTCTAATAAAGGCCAAGTAAGAAAGCTTCGGTCTGGATGTTTTAGCATATCCATAGCTAGAAGCGTCTGTTCAATATGGGCAAAAAGTTATTTCCCTATAGTTTTGGCGGTATATGATGAGCAGGAGGATGTCGTATACTGGTCAGATATATCGCACCAAGTTCGTGAAAAGGTTACTAGTAGTGTAAATGAATCAATTTCATTAATTATTAAAAACAATGACCTCAGAAGTACTAAATCGTTATTAGAAAGTCAGGTTTGTGATTTTTATTCTAAATTGCTATCAATATCTGAACCTATGTTTTCATGTACTCTATATCCAGTTTTGATGCCACAGCACAGAACCCTCAATTTTCAAGAAATACATTCCATTATAAAACATGAAGAAAAAAGTGGGATGATATTCGAAACAATTCGTCAGTCATATGAGTTATTGCCTTCTTGGATAACATCGGTTGAGTGTACTTTCGACAATTTTTTATATGGTGTCGAAGTTATTTCATCACACAATAGTATTGATGAATTTATTGATAAATTAAAAAGGGAGCTTTTAACAATTTCCTTAGATATTGAAGAAGGGAGTTGGCTTACGTTTATTGTATCCCCCATAGTACTCAAAGAAAAAAATGATTCAGAGACAGTTAATTCAAATGTTTGGGGTAAGCAGCTTACTGAGTGGTCGTCGTATAATATAATATCAAAAAATTGTTTCTTAGATGCTGATTACGCTTTTAGAGTCCCCAATGATTTTAAACGTCAGATAGGTAGAAGATCTAGAAGTTGGGATGGTCAATACTTTGTTTCGACGACTTTAGATATAGCAGTTCAAGTTTTATCAGAACAAAACACTACCCCCGCATTGCGTGAGTCTAACGCGAGATTTAAACAACAAGTTATTGGAAAGTTTGTTCCTTGGGTATGCCAAAGGGATAAAATTGTAGATCTGCAAGAACAATTGAATGAATATAATCTTGTATTTGTGGAAGTATCAGATAAAACGATTAGTACAGAATCAAATTGTATAAATGGCATCATTTCAGTTCCTCACTTTAATCCTGAATTAGGTTTATTGTCTATTACTGACGACTGGAAAAAGTTTAAAGATGGTGAAGTACGTTATCAACTTAGTCAGTTTGATTTGTTAAGCAAACTTTATGGCTATGAAGGAAGTGAGCAAATTACAGAATTCGTATTGAGTTTTTTCGACTCAATAAGTAATGATTTTCCTGAGCAAACGTTGGTATATGAAAATGAACATGTGGTAGGTATGCCACTACATCAAGATAAAAGAGAGATCATTTTTCAAAAACTAATTCAGGTTAACGAAATTCCTTCAGAACAAGTGTTGTCACAGCTAGAAATTGATTTAAAAAATAGTATTGATATTCAAATAGGCTCAAAGTTATCAAATAGTAAACTTAAAGTTGATTTAATTGATTACGGATTTTCTTTTGTTGTTTTCATAGCACTAAGTTATATACCTAATATTAATGAATCAACTTTCGTGGTATTGGAAAAATATAAAGATGAGATTTCTAAACTGCTGAATTCAAGCACTTTAAAAATATCTGATGTTCCAAGTAATTCAATGACCGAATATATTCTAAAAATATTTGGAGAGATTTATTTTGAAGAAGATGCTCTGCTTTAATTAAACAGGACACTTTAGTAATGGAAATCTATTTGATCTGAAAAGAATTTAGCTCAATTCTAAACTGACAAGTAACCGATTTAAAAACCGGAAACTGTGAGTTCAAGTCTGAGCTAGTACACTTCAGAGAACACTTTCTTTAGCGAGTTGAGTTCTCCAAAGAGATGCGTATTTGCCTTTTATTTGGAGCAGCTCCTCGTGTGACCCTTGCTCTGCTATTTGGCCATTTTCTACAAATAATATTTTGTCTGCATCTACTATGGTTGAAAGTCGATGAGCAATAACCAAGCTAGAAGCTGATTTGGATATTTCTTTAAATGCAGACAGAATTGCCTGCTCTGAATGACTATCAAGAGAAGAAGTTGCTTCATCGAAGATAAGAATTCGTGGATTTTTGAGAATAGTCCTAGCTATAGCAACTCTTTGTTTTTCACCTCCACTTAGTTTCAACCCACGTTCACCAACAATAGTTCCGGCTCCATCTGGTAACTTTGATATAAAATCATCCAAGTGAGCTAGGGCTATCGCACTTTCAACTTCCTCATCTGTAGCTGTCGGGCGACCATAACGAACATTTTCAAAAATCGAATCATTGAATAATACAGTGTCTTGAGGCACTACTCCTATGTTAACTCTCAAGGACTCCATAGTGACATCTTTTATATTCTGATCGTCTATATAAATGACACCGTCAGCAGTATCATAAAATCTAAATAACAATTTCATCAGCGTTGATTTTCCGTGACCACTAGGGCCAACGATCGCCACTTTCTCGCCAGATTCGACAGTAAAACTGACATTATTTATTATCGTTCTATTAGGATTATAAGCAAAAGAGACATTTTCAAATTTGACTTGCCCGTCGCTAACCTGAAGTTCTTTGGCATCAGATCTGTTAGTAATTTTAGGCTTTATAGCCATTAGCTTGAATAAGTGCTCTATATTAGCCAAAGATCCTTTAATTTCCCGATAAACAAGCCCTAGGAAATTTAAAGGCATGAATATTTGCATGATAAATGCGTTGATTAGCACAAAATCACCAAGTGTCATTGTTCCATTCGCTACATTCTGCGCAGCAAGCATCATCATTGCTGTTACAGCAACTGAAATAATGAGAGCTTGCCCACCATTCAAAGCAAACAAGGACAATCTATTTTTACGTTTAGCAAATTCCCATACTTCTAAGTTTTTGTCATAACGCTGAGCCTCAAAATGCTCATTAGAAAAGTATTTAGTAGTTTCGTAATTTAATAGCGAGTCAATCGCATGATTATTACTTTCAGAATCGGCCTTGTTCGCTTCCCTGATAAATTTTACACGCCAATCGGTAGTGATAACTGAAAAAGAAACATATGCGATGATGGCGACCAAAGTTATTACTGAAAATCCAACAGCGTAGTTATATATCAATACACCTATCACCATTGAAATTTCTATAAGTGTTGGGACTATATTAAAGACCATAAATCTCATCAGAAAATTAATCCCTGATGCACCTCTTTCAATATCCCTAGCCAATCCACCAGTTCTTCTATCTAGGTGGAATTCGAGGTCTAAGGTATTGAGATGCTTGAAAACATTTAAGCTAATTTGCCTAATCGATCTCTCAGTAACTCTGCCAAAAAGCAAGTCCCGGATTTCTCCAAAAACTACATTTGAAAAACGAACAAATCCGTAAGCTATAACTAACCCTATTGGTACAACTACAAGAGCTTGTGGAGAATTCTCGGATAAATCTAAATCATCTACGATGTACTTTAGAATGAATGGAAGGCCAACACTTGCGACCTTCGCTAGTACCATAAATGAGACCGCAAACATGACGCGCCTTTTATACTCAATCAAGTACGGAAAAATATCTTTTAATATTTTCCAATTGAAGCTATCGACCTCAACATCGCTTAAGCGGCTTCTTCTCATCGTTTGTACCAAAAATAGTTGTTATTATTAGGAATAGAGCTTGGGTTTTATCAAGAGGTATGTTGTTTTTGCATAAAAATAAGTCTTGATAATTTATACCATTAACCTATTGTTAAAATTAAAATAATTTTTATTCAAGAAATAACTTGCCAACATTGATTTAACGGTTTCAAAATTTAGCAGGCTGTCTACCGCCCGGGAATTGGTGGTCGAGTCTGCCTCATTCATCTGAGTAACAAAGCGAGTACGCCAATCCGTGGCTTTCATCGAAAAGCCAATGTAAGCCACCACGCTAACTACAATAATTAACGCGAAAGATACGCCAAACTGAAACAAGAGTAAGCCTACAACAAGAGTGATCTCTAACAGGGTAGGAACAATATTAAACACCATAAAACGCATGAGGAAGCTTACGCCGTTGGTACCGCGCTCTATATCTCGTGACAATCCGCCTGTGCGTCGATTTAAATGAAAGCCCAAGTCTAAGTTGTGCAAATGTTTAAAGACTTTTAGGCCAAGGCGGCGCATGGCACGCTCTGTAACCCGACCAAATAGCGTGTCTCGTACTTCGCCGAGCAAAACATTCAGTAAACGCAGTGTTCCGTAGGCAACGATAAGGCTGATAGGTACCGCTAATGCAAGCGTGGTTAGGTCGCCATTTAAGCTATCGACAGTGTATTTCAATACATAGGGTAGGCCGATACTGGCAAGTTTTGCTGCTACTAGGCACAGTAGAGCAAGAAATACACGGTGCTTGAACTCTAGGAGATAAGGCCAAAGCTGTGAGAGAACGTGCCATTTAACAGGTTCGTCGACATTGGTAGGAAAACGGTTTTTTCTCATTTTATAGTGTGCTTTATTATTGTGTTTACAGTGTTAGGAACGCGCTGATTCAAAAAATAGCTTTTCGTAAACGTTGTAATAGATATTGAGCTAACCTGCTCGTGTAGGGCGATTTTCGCTTTTTGAAGTACGTTTTGAAATAGGCTAGAGATTAAAATGGTCTTAATTATAGCGATGAATGTGTTTAATTTTGGTTTCACCGCGCGTACACTAGAGGTAGTTTAATTTAGTTACCTTGTTATTTACTCAATGTTTTACTGGCTTATGTTAGATTGAGAAAGCCGTGAATTGAATGACTAAGCAGCACAGGATTAAGGAGTTAGTTTGTTAGAAGATAGTTTCGGTAGACAGTTTCATTATTTACGTTTGTCAGTGACCGAAGCGTGCAACTTTCGTTGTCAGTACTGTTTGCCAGACGGATATGAAGGCCCGACGAGCGATCAGTTTATGACGCTAAACGAAATTGATACCTTGCTCAAAGCGTTCGCTAAGCTAGGTACGTCGAAAGTGCGCCTAACAGGCGGCGAACCAACGCTGCGAAGAGACTTTCTTGATATTTTACAGCTAACAAGTAATACGCCTGGTATCGAACGTGTAGCGATGACAACACATGGAGCGCGAATGGAAAAGTTTGCGCATCAGTGGAAAGAAGCAGGGTTACACCAAGTAAATGTAAGTATTGACAGTTTAGATCCCCGTCAGTTTGCCGCTATAACAGGACAAGACAAGCTTAAAGCTGTACTTCGAGGGTTAGACGCAGCGATTGATGCCGGCTTAGACGTGAAAGTGAACTCTGTCTTACTCAACGATTTTTCAGATAGCCGTCTTCATAGGTTTCTTGCTTGGCTAAAAGATATGCCAGTAACGCTCCGGTTTATAGAGCTAATGGAGACAGGCAACTTAAATCAGTTTTTCAATAAGCAACATCAAAGTGGTACGCCGCTAAAAAGTACGTTGTTAGACATGGGCTGGCAGCCTTTGTTGCGTAGAAAAGATGCGGGGCCAGCGCAAGAGTTTTACCACCCTGACTATGCCGGTAAAATTGGCTTAATCATGCCTTACAGCAAAGATTTTTGTAAAACTTGTAATCGACTACGTGTTTCTGCCCCAGGAAAGCTTCACCTATGCTTGTTTAGTGAAAATGGGATAGACATGAGACATCTTCTTGCCACTGGAAATGTGGATGAAGTGGTCGCTTTTTTACAAGATGTGCTGGGTCAAAAACACGAAACACACTATTTGCATGAAGGTAAAACAGGGGCAACCAAGCACCTTGCCATGCTGGGAGGCTAGTTAATTGGCTCTACGTTAAAGGAAAATGTAGGGCAAAATAAATACATCGAATAAGTTTGGTTTGTTGTAAAAATGAGCTATATTCAGCGGTGTAAGTATATTAAAAATAATAACGATAAAGGAAGTATATGCATATCAAGGACAGTGCGCGTCTCTCCTACCACTATATAACCGATAAAGACGCCGATTTTTTATGGGTGCTCGACCAAGACGAGCTCGTCATGAAGTATATCAATGGTGGTAAAAAATCCTCTAAAGAAGACATTCGCGATATTTTTGTTCCTCGCTTCCAAGCTTATTCCAACCCTGCTTTGGGGTGGGGGCTCTGGCGCGTGGAAACGCTAGTCGAAAAGGAAAGCATTGGTTGGATTTTAGTTCGTCCCTTTGGCTTTTTCACACAACACCCCGAAAGTGACAATATGGAACTAGGGTGGCGTTTTAAGCGCCATACGTGGGGGCAAGGCTATGCAACAGAAGCCGCACAAGCTGTGAAAGAAGCGCTGTATGATATAGGTGTTGAAAAATTCTCTGCTATTGCTAACCCGCAAAATAGTGCGTCTATCAATATTATGAAAAAGCTAGGAATGACGTTTAGTCACGAGCTCGAGTATAAAGACAAACTCTATCATGAGACAGTAGTCGTCTATTCTAATTAAG
>NZ_JBHNYX010000023.1:0-80578 GCF_054960505.1 Alteromonas sp. G4i13
TTAACAGCCAAGGTTTCAGATCTCGCTGTCTAATCTGATCTACGTTTAACCAAAGAGTATACCTTGAAAGTGGGTGATATTTGAGCGGTTAAAACAAATCTCGCTATCCTTTCTACTAGATTTTTGAGTTTAGTATTGCCATTCGAGGCAAAATCGATAATGGTTATACTAAGGTCAACAGGCCCTAGAGCAGGGAAGGTAAGGTTAAGGAATTAACGCACTTTAATAAGTTTCGATTGAACTTTGCTCTTGCATCCCCATATAAAAATGACATTTCAAACTAATTGAGAACAAGTATGACAGTTGAGCGTGAAAATCGCATTGAAATTCCTGTGCTTGCCTTGCGGGACGTGGTTGTTTACCCGCATATGGTCATACCCCTATTTGTTGGGCGTGAGAAATCAATTCGTTGTCTAGAAGCGGCAATGGATAATGACAAACAAATTTTTCTAGTAGCACAAAAAGACGCTGGCGTAGATGAACCTGAAGCGGACGACATCTATACCGTCGGTACTATTGCTACTATCCTACAACTTCTAAAGCTACCCGACGGTACGGTTAAAGTGCTGGTAGAAGGTAGTGTACGCGGTGAAATTGAAAGCTATAAGCAATCAGAGCCGTTCTTTGTTGCTAATGTAGACAAACTAACTGATGAAGAGATTGATGAGAGCGAACAAGAAGTGCTTATTCGCTCTGCGGTTTCTCAGTTTGAAGGCTATGTAAAGCTAAACAAAAAAATTCCACCAGAAGTACTGACATCACTAAATGGCATTGAAGATGCGCCTCGTTTAGCCGACACCATGGCTGCACATATGCCTCTTAAGCTTACTGAAAAGCAAAAAGTGTTAGAGATGCAGGGCGTCAATGAGCGTCTTGAATATCTGATGGCGCTGATGGAAGGCGAAATTGATTTGCTGCAGGTCGAAAAGAAAATTCGTACCCGCGTTAAAAAGCAAATGGAAAAGAGCCAGCGCGAGTACTACTTGAATGAGCAGA
The DNA here is from genome assembly GCF_054960505.1 of Alteromonas sp. G4i13. Classification (NCBI taxonomy): domain Bacteria; kingdom Pseudomonadati; phylum Pseudomonadota; class Gammaproteobacteria; order Alteromonadales; family Alteromonadaceae; genus Alteromonas; species Alteromonas sp. G4i13. The sequence continues at coordinate 997 of NZ_JBHNYX010000023.1, forward strand.
TGAAGGCTATTCAGAAAGAGTTGGGTGAACTGGATGACGCACCTGACGAATTTGAAGCGTTATCTAAAAAGATAGCCGACGCTAAAATGCCTAAAGAAGCGGAAGATAAAGCGAAAGCTGAACTTCAAAAGCTTAAGATGATGTCACCAATGTCTGCAGAAGCTACCGTGCTTCGAAGCTACATTGAATGGTTGACTAACGTGCCGTGGAACAAGCGCTCGCCGGTTAAGAAAGATCTTTCCCGCGCAGAAGGTGTGCTTAACGAAGACCACTACGGCCTTGAGAAAGTGAAAGAGCGCATTCTTGAGTATTTAGCCGTTCAGCAGCGTGTTAAGAAGCTAAAAGGCCCAATTCTGTGTCTTGTTGGTCCTCCAGGTGTAGGTAAAACTTCATTAGGCCAGTCGATAGCTAAAGCGACAGGTCGCAAATATGTGCGTATGGCACTAGGTGGCGTACGTGACGAAGCTGAAATCCGTGGTCACCGTCGTACTTACATTGGTTCATTGCCAGGTAAGCTAGTTCAAAAAATGGCGAAAGTAGGGGTTAAAAACCCGCTCTTCTTACTTGATGAAATCGATAAGATGTCATCAGATATGCGAGGCGACCCTGCGTCAGCGCTGCTTGAAGTACTAGATCCAGAGCAAAACAATAGCTTCAGTGATCATTATCTGGAAGTCGACTACGACCTGTCAGACGTTATGTTCGTAGCCACCTCTAACAGTATGAATATTCCAGGTCCATTACTTGACCGTATGGAAGTGATTCGTCTATCTGGCTACACAGAAGATGAAAAACTCAACATTGCAAAGAACCATTTAATTGGTAAGCAAATGGAACGCAATGGGCTTAAAGCGAAGGAGTTGGAAATTACCGATTCTGCCGTTATCGGTATGATTCGATACTATACCCGTGAAGCCGGGGTTCGTAGCTTAGAGCGCGAAGTGTCGAAAGTATGCCGTAAAGCGGTGAAAGATATTTTGCTTAAGAAAAGCAAAGACAAAGTAGTAGTAACACAGGATAACCTTAAGGACTATCTTGGCGTTCAACGCTTTGACTACGGTAAAGCGGACAAAGACAATCAAATTGGCCAAGTTACAGGACTTGCTTGGACGCAGGTAGGTGGTGACTTACTGACCATTGAAACAACGTCGGTTCCGGGCAAAGGCAAAATGACATCAACGGGTTCGTTAGGTGATGTCATGCAAGAGTCTATTAAGGCTGCTATGACGGTGGTAAGAAGTCGTGCAGAAAAGCTTCGCATAAACGATGACTTCTACGAGAAACGTGATATTCACGTGCACGTACCTGAAGGTGCTACGCCGAAAGATGGCCCTAGCGCAGGTATTGCTATGTGCACTGCACTTGTCTCGTCACTTACGGGTAACCCTGTGAAGTGCGATGTAGCCATGACCGGTGAAATCACCCTACGTGGTGAGGTGCTTGCTATTGGTGGACTTAAAGAAAAACTATTAGCTGCGCATCGAGGCGGTATTAAAACTGTCGTTATTCCAAAAGATAACGAGCGTGATTTGGAAGAAATTCCAGACAACGTGAAGAAAGATTTATCAATCCATCCGGTTAAGTGGATTGATGAAGTTCTTGATATTGCACTGCAGGAACCTGTAGAAAGCGTCAAGGTGGTTAAAAAATAACTTAATCGACGGGCTACAATCCTTTGTTTTTAAAGGCGTGTAGCCGTTTTTTTGCTATAAAATTGCAATAATTGAACAAAAAATGCGCATTGAGCGAAAGAAAACCTGATTTTTTTAAAATTAGGGCTTTCAAGTCGCAAAAGTTGTGTTACCTTTAAGTGGTATTCGCTTGAAGCCTTGCCACAAAAGGGATTGCAGCGATTCATTAATAAAGTTAATTATTTGTGACTGAAGCTTGATGTTAACAATCAAGCTTGCTATAACGTTCAAGCAAAATCGTTTTGGACAAACAGTATAATAACAATCGAAGGGGATCATAATTGTGAACAAGTCTCAACTTATCGACCAAATCGCTGCTGGTGCAGACATTTCTAAAGCAGCTGCTGGCCGCGCTCTTGACGCATTCACTGACTCAGTAACTGCGGCGCTTAAAGACGGCGACCAAGTTGCACTAGTAGGCTTTGGTACTTTCTCAGTTCGCGAACGTTCAGCTCGCAGTGGCCGCAACCCACAAACTGGTGAGACTATTCAGATTTCAGCAGCGAAAGTTCCATCTTTCAAAGCTGGTAAAGCACTGAAAGACGCTTGTAACTAAGCACAAAAATTATAGAAAAAGGCGATGGCTAGTCCATCGCCTTTTTTATTTCTAAAACAAAGAATTCAATATTGGGGTCAGAGTAATGACTCTGACCCCAATATTTTAAGAGTAGAAATAACCCTACGAGGCTTGATGAGTTTTATACATGTCCTCGCAACGTTCGAACTTAACGAAAGACAGTACAAATAGTGTGTTTTGGTCGTTTATATTCGGCAGCATTGGGTTATAATCAGCGCTTATTTTATCTCGCACTCACGGATTTGTGATGGTTTGAGGTAACTGTAGTAAGCAACGGAGTTGAAGAACAATCATGCTAGAAAGAATCAGAGAAGGTTCTCAAGGCCCATGGGCGATGGCGATTATCGCGCTTATCGTTTTAAGTTTCGTATTCGCAGGTGTAGGTAGCTACCTAACATCATCAGGTACTACTGCAGTAGCTACTGTTAATGGCGAAGAAATTTCGGCACAAGAACTAGAGCGTGCATATCAGAATCAGCGTGCACAAATGGAGTCACAATACGGCGAAAGCATCGCACAGCTTTTCTCTAGTGAGCAATACCTCGCAGATTTCAGAAGAAATGTACTGGACAGACTTATTGCTGAAAAATTAATTCAGCAACAAGCGACGGACATGGGATTGCGCGTAAGTGATAAACAAATTCGCGAAACCATAACACAAATGCCTGAATTCCAGTTTGGAGGTCAGTTCGATAACGAACGTTTCCAAGCCATTCTTCGTCAAAACGGTTTTCAAGTAGCCGATTTCCGCGATTATCTGCGCGTTCAAATGACACAAAACCAGTTGGCTGCAGCGCTAACGAATTCTTCATTTGCGTTGGACGGTGAAGTACAGCAAGCGAATGCGCTACAGCGCCAAACTCGTGATGCGAAATACGTGCTAGTGAGCTCTGATGAGTTTGCCGGCTCAATCGAAGTGACAGATGCGGATGTTGAAGCTTTTTATAATAACAACATCGCCTCTTTCGATACTGACGAGCAGGTTAAACTTGCTTACGTTAAGTTAAGTGTCGATGACTTGAAAGATCGCGTTTCGGTTGATGAAGAAGCGGTTCGCACGTACTACGAAAATAACCTGGGAAGCTACGGCAAAGAAGAAGAGCGCCGTGTTTCTCATATTCTTATCGAAGCGGGCGATGATGCCGATGCAGCGAAAGCAAAAGCAGAATCATTAAAAGCAGAACTCGACAACGGTGCAGATTTTGCGGCTCTTGCAGAAGCAAACTCTGATGACACATTCTCTGCCGAAAACGGTGGTGACTTAGACTTCATTACACCAGAAATGATGGACCCAGCGTTTGATGAAGCAGCTTTTGCTTTACAAAATGTTGGCGATGTATCCGACGTAGTTGAAACCGAGTTTGGTTTTCACATCATCAAGTTAACAGACTTAAAAGAAGCACAAGTTAAATCTTTCGATGAAGTAGCGGGTGAGATTCGCGATACGCTTCTTTATGACGCGGCTATGGAAAAGTACTTTGAGCTTCAAAATACGTTAGCTGAAATTGCGTTTGAAGTACCTGATACGCTAGAAGATGCAGCGAACGCGGTTGATTTGCCTGTGCAAGAGTCAGTGGTATTTAGTCGTAACACCGCACCTGCTGATCTAAGCTTCCCTGGTTTACTAGACGTTGCTTTCTCTTCTGAACTTATTGATGAAGGGCTTAATAGCGATATTATAGAACTAGACGACGAAACCGTTGTTGTTGCGCGTGTTATTGAGCATCAGCCTCAGCGTACTCAATCTCTTGAAGAAGTACGCGAAGGCATCGAAGCCTCTGTTAAGGCTGAAAAGTCAAAAGAAGCTGCAGAAGCTTGGGCGTTTGATATCGCACAAAAAGTGCGTGCTGGAGAAAGCGTTGAAAGCGAGCTAGCTGAAAAGTCTGTGTCTTGGGAGACAGCAGCTGCTGTTCCGAGAGCGGGCGGTACACTTGCACGTGCACTCGTTGACACGCTTTTCTCTCTTGCCCTTGAAGGCGAAGATAAAGTTGATGTTGCAACAACGGTAAACGGTGACGTTGCTGTTGTTATGCTTGAAAACGTTAACGCAGCACCAGAGCTTGAGAATGAGTTGGGTGAAAGCCTGAAGCAGCGCCTTGCTCAGGTACAAGGCCAGCGCGTTTATCAACAATATATTGATGCGCTTCGCGCAAATGCAGAAGTGACTATCTCACAGACGCTATAAGCACTGCTGCGTAAAAGCTGTCGCTGCGACTAACAGTGACACCGGTAAATACTAAAAAGCCAGCCTCTTTCATAGATGCTGGCTTTTTTTTACAACACAGTGATTGGCTATTTATTTGAAGTGCGTTAGTTCGTTAAGAACAGCATCAGTGTATAAAATGCCGCAATAACACCAGATAACACGAATATGTACAGAAACCCTTGCTTGCCTTGCTCCAGAGTGTATTTGTTGGCTTGTAAATAGCCAAACCAGAGTAGTGACAAAATAAGGGGTATTAAAACAATGATTTTTAACACAGTAATGCCTTTCTTTAAGTTATGTTCTAGTTATAACAACGCGCGTTGATTTAGACAAATCTTAACGAGCCAGTCCTAGTCGCCAACTCACCCATTGTCGCCTTCCTTGTTATCACCCTTTATTATTTTTAGCTTCAGGTTACTTTGTCCGCTGTCATGGCATTGTCGTAAATCTGTTATTGCCGTGTCACTTTACATTTGTGTAATAGACTCACGTTTCATAAAGGTTTCTTATGCATGTCAATTCAGCCTTTACCTTCCATAGCGCCAGCTCGCAGTATTTATTTTTCCGAAGTGCTTATGGCAAGAGCGTCGATTACCCCACAGGACGCTGGTTGCCAAAGTTACCTGATATACAAGCTCGAAAAGCTCGGTTTCTTTTGTGAAAAATACACAATTAATGGCGTGAGCAACCTCGTCGCCAGGTGGGGGCAGGGCCCGAATCACTTTGCATTTAGCGGCCATACTGATGTAGTGCCCCCAGGTCCTCTTGATAGGTGGAAGTCACCACCTTTTAGTCCCGTAATTAGCAAAAATAAATTATATGGACGTGGTGCTGCCGATATGAAAACAGGCATCGCAGCCATGCTAGCGGCCACAGAGCGAACCATTGCCTCGTTAGATAAGGAAAAGGTCTCTTTCTGGTGGCTAATCACCAGTGATGAAGAAGGGGAGGCGGAGTGGGGCTCTAAATGGATAGCTGAGTATTTGGCATCTAAAAATGTCCAGCTTGATATGTGCCTAGTCGGTGAGCCTTCTGCATCTGCATCAACCGGCGATACGATTAAGATTGGACGCAGAGGCTCACTTTCCGGCACTATCCATATTGCAGGAAAGCAAGGTCACGTGGCTTATCCAAAGACAGCGGTAAATGCTATTCACAAAGCGAGTAACGTGATTAATGCGCTAACACAGTATCCATTTGACAAGGGGAGTGATGATTTCCCTGGTACTACGCTTCAAATAACACATATGGACACGGGAAGCTTCACTGATAACATAGTGCCTAGTGCTGTTCGTATAGAGTTTAATGTCAGATATTCGTGGCAGTTTAATCAAAACAGTTTAGCGGTATTGCTGCGCAGTATTATCAATAGCATTGATACAGAAGCCGAAGTTAGCTTTTCAAGACCCTGTGAAGCTTACTTGAGCAAGCCTAACAGTAATGCGGAGCATTGCTTAATTGCCTGCGTAGAAAAAGCGATAAAGGGCGCTACAGGGCGTTACCCTGTTATCAGTACATCTGGTGGTACTTCTGACGGGCGTTTTTTTGCTAGTGAGCACACACAAGTGGTTGAAGTGGGTGTGCCAAACACCACCATTCATCAAATAAACGAACACATTCACGTGTCTGATTTGCTCACTCTTGAAGATATTTATACCGACATTCTTAAGTATGTTGGCGAGCGATAACGACTTCTGAAATTTTCAGTAAAGCGGAAGGCCGTAGAATGAGAAAGGGAGCGTTTGTCAGAAGCTCCCTCTTCGCTTAGGCTGTGGCTTTAAGCTGAATATCGGTTAGATAGCGTTTGCGCTTTTTCTCAGTAAGTGTTTGCATGTCAACCACCACCAGTCCGTCGATACAGTCGTTAAAATCTGGGTCGACATTAAAGCCTAAAAATGCCACCCCGCCGTCTTTAGCCACTTCAGAATACTGCTTATACAGCGTTGGTACGTTTACGCCCATGTTAGCCAGTAAATGCTTTAGCTGCGTAAATTCTGCCTTGTAATCGTTACCTGTAAATTGATGTAACGCGTCGTTCGCCATTTGATAAGGTCGCTTGCAGGTCGCTTCGCCAAACTTGGCAGGGAAGTACGTGGAATAGAATTGTACCAATAAATCTTTAGCGGGTTCAGGGTAGGCATTACTGAGTGACACCGCACCAAACAGATAGCGATACTTTGGGTAGCGGCTTAAAAATGCCCCGATACCAAACCACAAATAATCTAAACTACGCTTTCCCCAATAGCGAGGCTGGACAAAGCTTCGCCCTAGCTCTAAGCCTTCTTTGAAGAGTTTATCGTTGTCCTTACCGTAATTAAATAAAGTCGCAGAGTAGAGCCCGGTAGGGTGGTCTGGCGCTGTCAAAAGCTCAGCATCGCCAAAGCGGTAGGCACCCACAATTTCTAAATCGTTGTCATCCCAAAGTACAAGGTGATAATAGTGGGAGTCGTATTGATCGATGTCTCTACGCTTGTTGGTACCTTCGCCCACGGCTCGAAACGCCACTTCTCGCAGGCGGCCAATCTCTCGCATAATCGGTGAACAGCTTTTGTGTTGGTATAGGTAAATAGATTTTCCGTCGCCAGTTTCACCTAAATGTTCGCAGTCTCGCATAGCGCGGGCCAGTTCTTTTCTGTCTTCTGGCATGGCAATGGAAGCCTGGGTTTCAAATACGCCTTTCTTGTTACTGCCAATGCGATACAAGTGGCGCTTAAACAGCTTTACCTGCTCTTTTAACGGTATGTTGGTTTGCTGGTACGCTTCAAATGGAATAAGTTCGCCAATGCGCATAGGTAAATGCTTCTTACGCTGTTTGAACATCTCTTTGACGAGCAGCGCGGTGGCTAATGGCTTGTACACCATGGACACGCCGTAAAAAAGCGGGCTATTTTTCGCGTCTATATAAACCGGCAATATCGGTGCTTTTGCTTGCTTTGCAATGCGTAAAAAACCTGTGTGCCATCTGGTGTCGCGAACACCTTGTGGGCGTAATCGAGAAACTTCACCGGCAGGAAAAATCAGTATGGCGCCGTCGCTGTTAAGGTGTTTTTGAATTGCCGATAAATGCTGTTTTGGTGTGCCTCCCTGCATATTGTTTACAGGTAACAGCATATCGTGAAGCGGTTCAATGGCCATAAGCATTTCATTGGCGACCACTTTCAAGTCGTGACGTACTTCACTAACCAGCTTTATAAGCGCAAGTGCGTCGAGTGAGCCAATCGGATGGTTAGCAATAATCACCACTCTACCTTCACTTGGAATGCGCTCTTTTTCTACATCGCGGGTGGAGTAGCTGATATTAAAATATTCCAGCACTTGCTCTACGAAATCGATATCTTCGTAATGCGGATATGCTTCACCAAATTCGGTAATTTCACGTTCGTGAAGAAGGTGCCTTAAGACGAATGACAGCGACTTAAATAGAATGGGGTTATTTGCTACTTGAGGGTAATGCTTGTTCAGTACGTCGTTTACAGTAAACATAGAACCTGTTTCTCTTCTGGTTTTGGCGAACAATAGCAGGGCAATGTGACGCTTTTCACACAGTTTCATGGCAGTTATTTGACAGTGTTAAAAAGTTGTAACTATGACCTGTTAACCTATGATGTGGGGCACAGGTCAGCAGGCCCTAACCTTTATGGATGGGTTTGGAATTCACCTGTTGCTTGGTGAGTAGCAAAAGTCAGGGGCCGTTACAGCCCCATTTGTGTAATGTCAGCTATGCTGCTTCTGAGCGAGAGGTTTTGGTTGTAATTGGTGTTACGGTGGCTGACTCTAATGAATCAAGGTAATGAATAAGAGATAAGTTACCGTTCACGTCTTCTGACAGTGCACTGCAGTTTTCTATCCAGTCCCCATCATTAATGTAGTGAATGCCGTTTTCAAAGCTGCTTTCAGGGTGATGAATATGGCCACACACAACACCGTCGAGCCCCATTTCATCGGCGCGCCTGCAGCATGCTTCTCGATAACGGGCGATGGCTTCATTCGCTCCTTTAATGTGTTTTTTAATATAGCCCGCAAGTGACCAGTATTCTCGCTTGCGCCACGCGCGTAGGCGATTAAACTCTCTATTTAGAAAAAGCAAAAGGTCGTAACCTTTATCGCCAATCCACGCATGGAATTTGCCCATAGTTACATCGCCATCGAACTGATCGCCATGTAAGACTAAATAACGCTTCCCTTGTGCTGTGGTGTGAACCAACTCTCGCTCTATTTCTATATCACCGAAGGCCATACCAGAATAAGACTGAATTGGTTCATCGTGGTTGCCGGGTAAGTACACCACACGCGTGCCGTCTTGGCTCATTTGCATGAATTTGTGCATCACTTGATTGTGCGCCTGTGGCCAGCGAAATTGTTTGGACATTTGCCACATATCAACGATATCTCCCACCAAATAGAGGGTGTCTACAGTGATGCTATTAAGAAAGGAAAGTAAGTATTCAGCTTTGCAGTCGCGATTACCCAAATGGATATCTGAAAGCCAAAGTGTTCGATAGTGTGTCTTTTTCATAGCGGTTTCCCAAAGCGATGCCTTGGATCGTCACTATAGGTTTGCAAATTGACACTACCGTGACGCTTGCTTGACCATTGTGTTACAGCAACACAAATACGCGCTATAACCCCAACTTACTCGCCACGTCTAAAAGCCTATCTCGCATCCATACATTCACTAAGTCTTCATCGGCGTGTTTGTGCCAGTACATGTGTACGGGGAGTGGGGGGACGTCAAATGGAAGGGGCAGAATTTCGATATCGAATTTATTACTGAATTGTTGGGCGAATCGCGTTGGCATGGTCAGCAAAAGATCGCATTGGCTAACTACGTTAACGGCGGCAAAGTAGTGTTCACACTGCAATGCGATGTTGCGATGTAAATTGTGCTGAGCAAGGGCTAGATCTACCGTATCTAATTTAGAGTCTTTTAAAGATACAAGCGCATGCTGTGCAACTGAGTAGCTCTTGATACACGGGTTATCTACGTAGCTATTGCTAGGCGCGCATACCACGACAAACGTTTCTTCGCAGATAAACTGTGAACGAATGTCACGGCTGGTGGGAACTAACGCGTCAATTACGATATCAAGCTCTTTAGCGGCTAACGCGGGAGCAAGCTCGGGCCAGGTAACCTGTCTACTATTCACCGTGATATTGGGAGTATGTTTTACAAGCTCAGGAATAAGCACGGGAAAAAATATAGATTCTAAAACATCTCTTAAGCCAAGGTTCACCTGACGGGGTTTATCACTTATATCAAAGCCCACTTTACCTTTTAACGTACTTTCAAGGGTTTCGATTGATTTCACAACCGATGCAATAATGCCTTGGCAAAATGGGGTAGGCACGACTTGTCGTCCATGACGAATAAACAGCGGATCATCAAATTTCTCTCGTAGACGACCTAAGGCGTGACTCACCGCAGGCTGAGTAATATGCAGTGCGTTGGCGGCTTTCGTAATGCTGCCCTGATCGTAGACCGCGCGCAGCACAACAAACAAATTTAGGTCTAATTTTCCATGCATATTATTTATGGGTTTCCATAATAAGGCATCATTTTTATTTATTATTAAACAGAGTACACTGGCTTAAATGTTAATAAAAGGTTTCTTTTATAGAGGCTTCTTTTGTAAGGGGCGTGTGCATGCAGGCATCTGTACTTACCGAGGTGTTGTTACCTCTAGCGTTGGCATTTGTTATGTTTGGTATGGGGCTAACGCTAACCCTTGCAGACTTTGCCCGACTACTTAAAGCACCTAAAGCAGTAATAACGGGTTTTATAGGGCAAATTATATTGCTGCCTATGTTGGCGCTAGGACTGTGCTTTGTTTTTGGTCTACCCGATTATATTGCGGTTGGTGTCATGGTTTTAGCGGCATGCCCAGGCGGAACGACCAGTAATTTAATCAGCCACATTGCAAAAGCAAATCTGGCCCTTTCAGTAAGCTTAACCGCTATTTCTACCATCGCTTGCGTTTTCTCAACGCCCTTTATCATTCAATTTGCTCTTGATTACTTTGTAAAAGAAAACGCGCCAGACTTTTCTATTATTCAAACAGTGATCGGGCTGGTTGGTATATCAATTGTACCGGTCATTTTAGGCATGACCATTCGTCGCTTTAACAGCAGGTTTGCCACTAAAACTGAAAGCTTCTTCCGGCAGTTTTCTATGTACTTCATGTTGCTTATGATTGTGGGCGTGCTGGTTTCAGAAAGAAACAATTTAGCCGCGTCCTTTGAAAGCGCGTTTTTGGTTTGCTTAACGTTAAATTTATCATCGGTATTGTTAGGACTCGGGCTTGCTAAACTTTCAAACCTAGCATTTAAAGACTCGCTCACGCTGGCCATTGAAATAGGCGTGCAAAACGCGGCGCTTGCAATGCTGATATGTATTACCTTTTTAGATGCGCCTGATTACGCGATTGCACCTGGTGTATACGGCGTAGCAATGTACATCGGGCCCGCACTATTGGCCCTGTGGGCAAAACGAAAAATGCGTAACGAACAGCTATCAGTGTCACTGCAAAAGACGGAATCAGTTTGATTGGATTGATAAGGCGGTCAATTCGAGAGAATAGTGAAGTACTGATTAGCGCTTAACACAATAAAGCGCAACTAAACATAAACGCCGATACAAGAATAATGAAACAAGAACAGTTAGGAAACACATCATGCGCGTATTGATTACCGGTGGCGCTACCGGCTTAGGTCAGGCCATTGCCCTTAAGTGGGCGGAAAAGTGGGCAGGCAAAGACGAGGGGTTAGATATTTGCATTGCCGATATTAACCAAGAAAGAGGCGATGAAACAGTAAATACGCTATCCGCCCAAGGTGCCAATGCGTTTTACATCCATTGCGATATAACCTCTGAAAATGATGTTCAAACGTTAGCGAACACCTTGGAAACTCGCTGGGGCGGTGTTGACACTGTGTTTAACAATGCGGGCGTTGCTTCTGGTGGCAGCCTTTTAGATGAGAGCATTGAGCAATGGCAGTGGGTGTTTGATATTAATGTGTTAGGCATGGTGAGAGTCAGTCGTGCACTCTTACCGTTAATGCGAGAGCAAGGCGGTGGCTATTTCATTAATATTGCATCGCAAGCGGGGCTAACGCCTATTCCTTATATGGGAAGTTATAACGCGGTTAAAGCTGCAGTCGTGTCGTTTTCTGAAACCATGAAGTTGGAATTAGCACCTGACAATATTGACGTTAGTGTAGTTTGTCCAAGCTTCTTCAAAACGAATTTAGATGAGTCGATGCGAAGCAGCAATCCAGCGTCGCACAAAATGCTCAATAAGTTCTTTGCCAAAGCAGACATGACGAAAGAAGACGTGGCTGAGTCCATATTTCAGCAAGTCGATAAAAAGCAGTTTCTTATTCTTACCCATAAACTGGGTAAACGCGCTTTCTTGTTAAAGAAGCTGCTGCCAACCCAGCGCTATATCAAAAATATGCTCAATCAAACGAAGATGATGAAGCGTGCAATGGAAAAGCAAAGTTAAAGCAAATTTAAAGCAAAATTAGGTAAAACGGAAACGCGCTCACCTGTGTTTGTCGCCAAGCTATCTGAAGATAATTGTCGAGCTGCTCTTGTACAGGCACAAACAGAAGTATCTTCTAGCCAAAGATTGTGAGTTAGCACTTTGAATAGGCCCTTTGAAACAGAATTACAAGAAGAATGAGATATGCAACAACAGGTCGTAGATAAAGCTGACAGCGTACGTGCAGGCGAAGAGCTAGACGTCAGCGCTGTACACAATTGGCTTAAGGAAAATATTAGTGCCTCGAGTCCATCATTGAAGGCCACGATACAAAGTAGCGATAGCTTGCCTCAAGTCACCCAGTATTCTGGGGGCGCGTCTAATTGGACGTATTGCTTGGACTATCAAGGCAGTAAACAAAACCAGAGCGAACAAACGTCGTTAATTTTGCGAAGGGCACCGGCAGGTACTAAAGCGAAAGGTGCTCACGATATGGGGCGGGAGTACCGGTTACAGCATGCGTTAAAACCTGTTTACCGCTATGTGCCAGAAATGCTTGGACTTTGTGAAGACGAGAGCGTTATAGGCACAGAGTTTTACGTAATGGAGAAGTTTACCGGCGTGATACCACGTAAGAACTTACCCAAAGGCTTAACCACGTCTGAGCAGCAAACCAAACAGCTCTGCACTAATGTACTTGATAGCTTAATCGAGCTTCATAAAGTGGATTATAAGAAAGCGGGGCTTGAGCACTTAGGTAAAGGTGCTGGCTACATAGAACGCCAAATAAGCGGGTGGAGCGAACGCTATAGTAAAGCAAAAACCTGGAATGTCCCCTCGGGTAAAAAAATAATGCGCTGGCTAGAAAACCACATGCCCGCTAATGAACGCATTTGTATTACCCACAATGACTTCCGATTCGACAACGTGGTGTTAAAGCCAGATAACTATACGCAAATTATTGGTGTGTTGGACTGGGAACTGGCGACCTTGGGGGACCCGCTTATGGACTTGGGTAATACCTTGGCGTATTGGGTACAAGCGGATGATGACTTTTTGGCCCAATCAACACGCCGCCAGCCTACTCACTTACCCGGTATGCTAACTCGAATGCAGGTGGTTGCGTACTACTGCAAAGAGATGGAAATAGATGTAGATGATTTTACCTTTTACGAGGTATACGGGCTTTTCCGTTTAGCCGGTATTGCCCAGCAAATCTACTATCGATACCACCACAAGCAAACCAATAATCCAGCGTTCAAAAACTTTTGGATCTTCATTCATTACTTAATGTGGCGTTGTAATAAGGCCATAAAAGCATCAGGAAAACGATAATGACAACAAGACGCAATATTCTGATCACAGGCGCGAGTTCAGGCCTAGGCAAGGGAATGGCGATTGAGTTTGCCAAACAGGGTTGTAACCTAGCCCTATGCGCAAGACGCTTTGAGAATTTAGAAAAATTGAAAGACGAATTGCATTCAATTAACCCAAACATTGATGTGTATATTCGCTCGCTGGATGTCAATGATCACGATGCGGTTTTTGAAGTATTCGACGCATTCAAAGCCGACATGGGAACCCTTGATAGAGTCATTGTAAACGCAGGCATGGGCAAGGGCGCGTCTATTGGCACTGGGTATTTCCACGCTAACAAGCAAACGGCGGTGACTAACTTTGTGTCGGCGCTAGCACAATGTGAAGCGGCAATGGCTATCTTTAGGGCACAAAATAGTGGTCATCTTGTGACGATTTCATCTATAAGCGCGGTGCGCGGGTTTAGACGCGCCATGACTGTATACGCGGCAACAAAAGCAGGGCTTACATCAATGACCGAAGGCATTCGAATGGATGTAATGAATACGCCAATTAACGTCACCTGTATTCACCCCGGTTTTATTCGCAGCGAAATAAACGAAAAAGTAGAGAAAGTACCGTTTATTGTTGATACCGATGTGGGCTGTCGCGCGATGGTCAATGCAATCAATAAAGAAAAAGCGAATGCGTTTGTGCCAAGCTGGCCTTGGGCCATCCTTCACTGGATCATGCGTATTGCACCGGCAAGCTCAATAAGAAAAATGAGCTGATAAGCGGATAGCTGGGATGTGAACACACCGCAAAGACTGTAACAGAGCTCGCCTAGTGGTGGGCTTTATGCTTTTAAGTCTAAATTTGAAATCAGTAACCCATGCTAATTAGCGTCGATTACAGATACAAAAAAAGCGCCGAAGGGCGCTTTTTTAACTACTAATCGTAAAGATTAACCTAGTGCTTTGATTTGTGCAGCTAGACGGCTCTTATGACGAGCAGCTTTGTTCTTGTGAATCAAGCCTTTAGTAGCCATTCTGTCAAGTACTGGAGTAGCAGCAGTAAGTGCAGCTTGTGCCGCTTCTTTGTCACCGCTTGCAATTGCAGCGATAACTTTCTTGATGCTTGTACGAGTCATTGAACGACGGCTAGCGTTGTGCTGACGACGCTTTTCGGCTTGGATTGCACGCTTCTTAGCAGACTTAATGTTAGCCAAGGTGTAACTCCCAAAATAAATTCATGTCAAAAACGAGGGTGCGGATTGTGCCTACCAAACGCCCAAATGTCAAACGATTTAAAACTTAAATCGTTCCGCGTTAAAACGCGCAAGCTATTGAACACAAAGTATGCTCAACACGTTGCACATTCTTTGCGACATTTCTCTGCGACATTTTTTGAAAGAGATTCGTAGTGATATCCTTTCAAGACATTTTAGCGATAGACATGCATAAACGACAGCACCCCATACCGGGCGCGGATTATAACAAGAAAGTTGTTAAAGATGCACAACTATTTTGAAGAAATCGTTTCACCTGCGATAGCCTTTAGTTATTATGGCTCGCTTGCAACCTAGCGTTGCCGCTTTGCGCTTGGCAGACGCCTTTGACTATCTTTCAAATGGCTGATGCAATTCAGCCTATTCTTTACCTCTTATTGGAAGTGTGACGTGTCACGGAAGTTAATAAAATCTGGTCTTATCGTCAGTATTATGACCTTGGTCTCGCGAGTATTAGGCTTGGTACGTGATGTTGTTGTTGCCAAGCTTATGGGGGATGGGGCAGCCGCTGACGTATTTTTCTTTGCTAACAAAATCCCTAATTTTCTTCGTCGTCTATTCGCTGAAGGTGCATTTGCACAAGCGTTTATTCCGGTATTAACCGAAGTCCACGAGAACGACGATAAAAAGCAGCTTAGAGAGTTCGTTGCAAAAGTCAGCGGTACATTAGGCGCTATTGTTTTTGTAGTTTCTATTATAGGGGTAATAGCATCTCCTGTTTTGGCGGCTTTATTTGGTACAGGCTGGTTTGTGGCGTGGCTCGAAGGGGACGAGGCCGGAGATAAGTTTGTGCTCGCGTCGACCATGTTAAAAATTACCTTTCCTTATTTGGCGTTTATCTCTCTGACTGGGTTGGCAGGGGCGATACTCAATACGCTCAATAAGTTTGCGGTTGCTGCCTTTACCCCTGTTTTACTTAACGTGTGCATTATTGCATGCGCAATATACTTAGCACCTACGCTGGAGCAACCCGCATACGCGCTAGCGTGGGGTGTGTTTATCGGCGGTATCGTACAGTTCTTGTTTCAACTACCGTTTTTGTTCAGGGCAGGGCTCTTGGTAAAGCCAAAGTGGGGCTGGCATGACGAAAACGTGGTAAAAGTACGCACCCTGATGATCCCTGCCTTATTCGGTGTGTCAGTAGGGCAAATCAATTTGTTGTTTGATACCTTCATCGCCAGCTTTTTAGTTACCGGTTCTATTAGCTGGTTATACTATTCAGACAGGCTGCTTGAATTTCCCCTAGGGTTGTTTGGTATTGCCATCGCAACAGTCATTTTACCTACGCTTTCCCGGAATCACGTTAGTAACAATCCCAAAGCGTTTGCTGCCAACATTGATTGGGCGTTTCGCATGGTCTGTTTATTGGGTATTCCCGCAGCTGTGGGGCTTGGCGTGATGGCAAGGCCTATTCTGACCGTTATTTTTCAGCGCGGCGCGTTTACCGCTGAAACAGCCATCATGGCGTCTTACTCACTTACTGCATACTCATTTGGCTTAATCAGCTTTATGCTGGTAAAAATTCTCGCGCCGGGGTTTTACTCCCGTCAAGACACTAAGACACCAGTGAAATTTGGTATTTGGTGTATGGTCGCTAACATGGTGTTTAACCTTATTTTAGCGATTCCGTTTGGTTATGTAGGGCTTGCTGTTGCTACCAGTATGTCAGCTACGCTTAACGCCGCTTTGCTTTATATTACGCTGCATAAACAAGGTGTATTTGCGTTAAGCCGCACATCGGTTCTGTTTATTGTGCGTGTAGTTATTGCAAGTGCAGCCATGGGCGGGCTCATTTATTATCGAGATCAAGGCTTAGCTTTCTTTGATTTGTCTCTTTCCGCCCAAATGTTAGAAGTAGGAATAACCATATCGCTGTCGGTCATACTGTTCATGACCACCATGGTTGTGCTGGGCATGCGACCCAGGCATTTCAAAAGCGGCGGCGAGTAATTTTCAGTATAACTAAAGGCGGCATGTGAGAATGGCGTGTGCGCTTGGTATTGTGCTCGCGGTCGGCTATAATCGCGAGCTTTGATTTTCTAGCAGTTAAAAGGTAGTGGCTAACAGTGGAATTTATCCGCGGGCTAAACAATGTAAAACCGCACCATAAAGGGTGTGTGCTCACTATTGGCAAGTTCGACGGCGTACACCGTGGTCATCAAGCTGTGTTGGCTAACGTGCTTGAAAAAGCGAAATCGCTATCACTTCCTGCCACCGTAATGGTGTTCGAACCTCAGCCTGAAGAAGTCTTTATGCCTGACAAAGCGCCAGCGCGTATAAGCCCTCTTCGCGAAAAGTACGAGTTGCTGCGCCAACAAGGTGTCGACAGACTGCTTGCTGTGCGATTTAACGCGGAGTTTGCTAAGCAAAGTGCCGATACCTTCGTTCACGATTTATTGGTGGACAAACTGGGTGTTAAATTTCTTGTTGTTGGCGACGATTTCCGTTTTGGCAATGGCCGCAAAGGGGATTTCGAAATGCTCGAGGCGGCAGGTCGCCAATACGGTTTCGAAGTAGTAAGCACCCACAGTTTTACCATGCATGCCCATCGAATAAGCTCTACCGCGGTGCGAGAAGCGTTGGCTGACAGCGACTTCGGTTTGTCTACCGAAATGCTAGGGCGCCCGTTTGCTATTCACGGTAGGGTGGTTCACGGCGAGAAAAAAGGTCGCACCATTGGTTTTCCCACCGCGAATGTCATGCTAAAACGCCAAAAAACGCCAATTCACGGCGTGTTCGCAGTTCGTGTCGACGTAGATGGTAAACACTATAACGGCGTTGCGAACATTGGTACCCGTCCTACTGTTAACGGGGTAAGAAACCAGTTAGAAGTCCATATTTTTGATTTGTCATCTGACCTTTACGGCAAGCCCATTACGGTGTTTCCGATGGCAAAAATAAGAGATGAAATTAAATTTGATTCTTTTGAGGCGTTGAAAGATCAAATTCAAGCAGATGCAGCACAAGCGCGTCTGTTATTAGCATAGTTAAACGTGATAAAGTCACGAAAAGTTTTTGCGCGTATCAGTTTTATTGAGCTCGATTTTTTTAAACGTGGATCCTTGTTCGCGAAACGCGTAAGTAAGTCACTGTGCTAGAACATTTAACGTCAGCCTTGCGCTAGTAAGAACGACACACAGTTTTACGTTGAACCTTTTACATTCAGCGTTTTAATTTGAACATCGCAAAATGAATATCGCCTTCACAATGTGTTAGTGCATTGGGTGAAAATTAAGGTAACCGGATAATACAATTTTATGAGTGATTACAAAGCCACACTGAACCTTCCAGAAACTGCGTTTCCTATGCGCGGTAACCTTGCTCAGCGCGAGCCGAAAATGCTTAAAGACTGGCAGGAAAAAGGGGTATACAGCAAAATTCGTGAAGCGAAAAAAGGCAAAAAGCCATTTATTCTTCACGATGGCCCTCCTTATGCAAATGGCGATATTCACATTGGTCACGCGGTTAACAAAATTCTCAAAGATATTATTGTAAAGTCGAAAAACCTTTCTGACTTCGATTCTCCGTACGTTCCTGGATGGGACTGTCACGGTTTGCCGATTGAATTGATGGTAGAAAAGAAAGTTGGTAAGCCAGGTAAGAAAGTTACTGCGGCTGAATTTCGCCAGAAGTGTCGCGAATACGCACAAAAGCAAATTGACGGCCAAATGGCTGACTTTAAACGCTTAGGTGTGTTTGGTGAATGGGATAACCCATACAAAACGATGGACTTCAAATCTGAAGCCGACATCATTCGTGCATTAAGTAAAATTGTAGACTCTGGTCACTTAGAAAAGGGCTTCAAACCTGTTCACTGGTGTACAGATTGTGGTTCGGCACTTGCTGAAGCAGAAGTTGAATACAAAGACAAAGTATCACCTGCTATCGACGTTAAGTTCCCAGTAGCTGATGTGGCTGCTATTGCAGAAGCGTTTGGTGTGTCTGAAGGTGATTTAACCACACACAAAGCAGGTGTAGTTATTTGGACTACCACACCGTGGACACTGCCAGCCAACCGTGCAATCAGCTTACACCCAGAGCTTACCTATGCGATTGTTGAAGTTCAGCCTTCAAATGAATGGCTAGTGGTAGCGCAGGACCTGCTTGAAAGCTGCATGAACCGTTACGGCGTTGAAGATTTCCGTGAAGTGGCAACCTGCACTGGTGCTGCGCTTGATAAGCTTAAAGTTAATCACCCATTCTTAGACCTTGAAGTTCCGTTAATTCTAGGCGACCACGTTACGACTGAGTCTGGTACAGGTTGTGTACACACAGCGCCAGCCCATGGTGTTGACGACTTTAACGTGGGCAAGCAATACGATATCGAAGTGTACAATCCGGTAGGCAACAATGGCGTGTACCTTGAAAACACACCGCTGTTTGCAGGTCAGTTTGTATTTAAAGCCAACGATGAAATTATCGAAACGGTTAAAGAGAAGGGTAACCTTGTTCTAAACGTAAAATACGAGCACAGCTACCCGCATTGCTGGCGCCACAAAACGCCAATCATCTTCCGCGCTACGCCTCAGTGGTTTGTAAGCATGGATAAAAAAGGCCTTCGCGCTGAATCACTTGAACAAATTAAGCAAACCAAATGGATCCCAGACTGGGGCCAAAACCGCATTGAGAAAATGGTTGAAGGTCGTCCAGATTGGTGTATCTCTCGTCAACGTACGTGGGGCGTGCCTATTCCTTTGTATGTGCACAAACTTACCGGTGAAATCCACCCAGAGTCTGCGGCGTTAATGGAAAAGGTGGCACAAGAAGTTGAAGCTAAAGGCATTCAAGCGTGGTGGGATCTCGACGATGCAGCCCTGCTTGGTAGCGAATTAGACAACTATGAAAAAGTGACCGATACCTTAGACGTTTGGTTTGACTCGGGTGTAACGCATTACTTCGTTGTCGATCGTCGCGATGACATTCCGGCCTCTGCCGATTTATATCTTGAAGGTTCTGACCAGCATCGCGGTTGGTTTATGTCTTCGCTTATGTCATCAACTGCCATGCACGGTCACGCGCCTTATAAAGAAGTGCTAACACACGGCTTTACGGTAGATGCCCACGGCAGAAAAATGTCGAAGTCGGTAGGTAACGTTGTAGCACCTCAGGAAGTGACTAACAAATTAGGCGCAGACATCCTTCGTCTATGGGTGGCATCTACTGATTATCGCGGTGAAATTGCGGTATCGGATGAAATTTTAAAGCGTGCTGCAGATGGCTATCGCCGCGTACGTAACACCGCACGTTTCTTGCTTGCGAACCTGAATGGTTTCGCTGTTGAAGATGCGGTTGCAGAAGAAGATATGGTCGCGCTCGACCGCTGGATTGTTGCTCGTGCAAAGGCACTTCAAGAAGAGCTTATCGAAGCGTATGACAACTACGACTTGCTGGTAGTGTCACAGAAGCTTACGCATTTCTGCTCAATTGAGTTAGGTTCGTTCTATTTAGACGTGATTAAAGACCGTCAGTACACGGCAAAAGCAGATGGCCTTGCCCGTCGCTCATGCCAAACGGCGATGTATCATATTATCGAAGCATTGGTTCGCTGGATGGCGCCTATTACCAGCTTTACTGCTCAAGAAATCTGGGAAACGTTACCAGGTGAGCGCAGCGAGTTTGTATTCACTGAAACCTGGTACGAAGGGTTTAATAACTTCACGCAAAGCGATACGTTTAACGATGCCCTATGGCATCAAGTGCTAAGCGTAAAAGATGCCGCAAACCAGGCGATGGAACAGGCGCGTAAAGATGGCGAGCTAGGTGGCTCACTAGAAGCGAGTATTTCGCTTTATGCTACCGAGTCGTTGTACAACGTACTTGCAAAGCTTGAAGACGAGCTACGCTTCGTACTTATTACATCAGGCGTTACGCTAACGAAAGTTGACAGTGCACCGTCTGATGCGAAAGCTACAGACGTTGAAGGTTTATGGTTGAGCGTTGATAAAGCAAGCGGTGAAAAGTGTGTTCGCTGCTGGCATCACCGTGAAGATGTAGGCTCACATGAAGGTCACGAAGAGCTTTGTGGTCGCTGTGTGACAAACATTGATGGTGATGGAGAAGAGCGCCACTATGCTTAAGCTTTTTCGCGAAACAGGCTTGCGTTTTTTGTGGATAAGCGCAATTGCGTTTATCCTCGACCAATGGAGTAAGTACACGGTTATCGACAGTATGTCTTTGTATCAGTCGATACAGGTATTGCCGTTTTTTAACTTTACTTACGTACATAATTACGGCGCCGCATTTAGCTTTTTAGAAAATGCAGGTGGCTGGCAGCGCTGGTTCTTCACTGCCATTGCTGTTGTAGTAAGTCTAGTGATTTTGTGGTGGCTGAAGCAGTCACCCCGTTCGCAAAAAATGCTGCCCGTTGCGTTTGCCTTTATTCTAGGTGGTGCACTAGGCAATGTTTACGACCGTTTAGTCCATGGTTATGTCATCGACTTTTTAGATTTTTACGTAAACAATTACCACTGGCCAGCGTTTAACATTGCCGACAGCGCAATATTTATAGGCGCGGCTTTACTTATTATCGACATGTTTAAAAATGGCGATAAAAAAAGCGAAGGCAACGGTGCAGACGCGCAAACAAGCGCGGCAGACAGTAGCGAAACCATTAAGTAGTATTCGGAAAGGTTATGACAGACTCATTGATAATTGGTGCTGATAACGAAGTTATTCTTCACTTTGATTTAAAGCTAGAAGATGGCTCTGCCGCTGACAGTACTCGTGTAAACAACAAACCTGCCAAAATGGTGATGGGTGACGGTAGCCTTACGCCGAATTTTGAAGCGTGTTTACTTGGGCTTAAAAAAGGTGACAAAAAGTCATTTAAATTAGGCCCTGAAGATGCATTCGGCCAGTCTGATCCGAATAATATTCACTATATGGATAGAAGCCGCTTTGGTGCAGATTTGCAGGTTGAGGAAGGCATGATTTTAGCGTTTGCTCAGCCTGACGGTTCAGAGATTCCGGGGATTATTCGAAGTGCTGCTGGAGACTCTGTTACGGTAGACTTCAATCACCCGCTAGCAGGGCAAACGGTTATCTTTGACGTTGAAATTATTGATGTTAAACCTGGCGTGTCAGCACAAGGTGGAAACTAGTTATGCAAATTCATTTAGCTAACCCTCGTGGCTTCTGCGCGGGCGTTGATAGAGCTATCACCATCGTTGAACGCGCGCTTGAAATGTTCGAGCCGCCCATTTATGTACGCCACGAAGTGGTACACAATAAATTTGTGGTAGATGGGCTACGTGAGCGTGGTGCGCTATTTGTTGATGAGCTTCACGAAGTACCAGACGACAGCATAGTAATATTTTCTGCCCATGGCGTATCGCAAGCGGTAAGAAAAGAAGCGGAAAATCGCGGTTTAAAGGTCTTTGATGCCACGTGCCCCTTAGTGACGAAAGTACATATGGAAGTTACCCGCGCTAGCAAAACGGGCACTGAATGTGTCTTGATTGGTCATGCTGGTCACCCTGAAGTAGAGGGCACCATGGGGCAGTACAGCAATGAAGATGGCGGTATTTATTTAGTTGAATCTGAAGCTGATGTGGCAACGCTTGAAGTTAAAGATCCGACCAACCTTTATTATTGCAGCCAAACTACGCTGTCTGTTGATGATACCGCCGATGTTATTGATGCACTTCGCGCTAAGTTCCCCAAAATCAATGGTCCGAGAAAAGACGACATTTGCTATGCCACGCAGAATCGCCAAGACGCGGTTCGCGACCTAGCCCAAGATTGTCAGGTTTTACTGGTTGTTGGGGCACAGAATAGCTCAAACTCGAACCGTCTTCGCGAGTTGGCTGAAAAAATTGGCGCAAAAGCGTATTTGATTGCTGACGCTAATTGCATTCAAGAGGAATGGCTAGAAGGTGTAGAGCATATTGGCGTTACTGCAGGCGCGTCTGCACCGGAAGTGTTAGTGCAAGGTGTGGTAAACAAGCTCAAAGCGTGGGGTGCTGTTTCAGCTTCTGAGCGTGCTGGACGCGAAGAGAATGTGGAATTTGCTGTACCTAAAGAGCTGCGTGTTAAACAGGTCGTTTAATTTATCCGCACTATCAAAATAAAAAAACACCGCACTTAGTTGCGGTGTTTTTTTATGCTTTTGTCTACTGGAAATTCAACAAGTTGCGAATGGATAATAATACCTTTAGAACTGGGTATTTTAACATGAACAGGCTACACGGTTCGGCTTTAAGGTAGCACCTTTTGTGCCGTAAACGTACATTGTAAAGCGGTGTTATAGCACGCTAACCATTTAGAGCCTGTTACTTTAAAGATAAAATGGTTGAACAGTCTGCCTTGTATTTGCTTGCTAGAACAGGTCACAGAAAATTATACGTTTTAATAACCATTGATACCCAGTGTTATACGCTTTTGTCTTACTATACTACATTGGTGATAACACCAATTTGAATGTTAGGTATATGGCAAAAAAAGATGATTGCTGAAAAGGTGATAATGAAGCGAGTGAAGGGAAGTCATATTCGCGCACAACGCGGTGCAGGTCTTATAGAGATCTTAATCACCTTATTTATATTAGCTGTGGGCTTACTGGGTGTTGCTGCGCTCCAGTTTACGGGCTCTTTTGCCAATAAAGACGCAATAAGCCGAACTCAGGCCGAAATGGTGGCAGCACAAGTTGCAGAACGATTGAGAGCCGCCGCTCGCCCAGCAACAGTGGGAGACGGCATGGTAGTCAACAATGCGTACTTCTCTAGCGATACCTATAATTTTGCCACGTTAAGTTGTTCTGGCTCGTCTCATCCTTATCACTGCTACTGTCTGGCAAGGCCGGCAGGGATCCCAAATTGCGAAGGCCAGGCTTGTACTGAAGCACAGATGGCTGAGTACGATGGTTGGGCGCTATCGTGTTCAGCGGTACAAACCAATCCTCAAACTAAAGTGTCGGTATCGTGTGACGACAACAATACGGCAGATATTTACAGCTGTAGTGCAGGTTCTCGTGTAGAAGTGTTGTTGACGTGGCCTGTCGCTTCTTCGGGAAATCAGACCTATACCCTTAATGCGCGATGTAACGAATCTGAAGGTGACAGTAACGCATGTGTGTTTAAGGACATTACATTATGAATGCACGTCGCCACCGCCCACAGCAGGGTTTCTCCCTTGTCGAGTTAATGATTACGTTAACGCTGGGGTTAGTGATATCAGGCGCGATTATTCAAGTGCTCGTCAGTAGTAGCGTGACGAATAAGCTCAATCAAGCCGTGGCTCAAGTTCAAGAGTCAGGCCGCTTTATCATGGCTCGCCTCTCTGCAGAATTCTATGAAGTCGGCCGTTATGATCAGATAATCGCGGATGTGGATACATCCGTTGATATCGTTGCTGAAGCGGCCTATGTGGAAAATCACCCCATCGCTGTAGCAGGGGATTTCGCTACCAACGCGACACTAGGCAGCATACAAACCTCTAGTGGCGGCAGTGATAAGCTGGTTGTAAGCCTACTAAGTGACGAAGATTGTACTGGAAACCAGCACGGCTATGGCGGTCTCGAGTTTCACGTTGTTAATCACTACTTTGTAAGCGGCAGTACACTTAAGTGCACAGGATATGATGGTCGTGTACTTCGTGGCCTAAAGGTGCAGACAGTGTCGCCCCTTACCGTAACATTGCTCGATAACGTCGAAAGTTTCCAAGTGCAGTTCGGCGTTTCAAGCAGCATTACCAATTCTCAAGGGCAAGCTGTTTCGTATGTAACCGCAGATGAAATTGAAGATTTAAGGGCGCTAAATCAACAAGTTGTGTCACTGCGCTGGGCGCTAATGCTTAAAAGCTATCAAAATGAAGTGAGACAAACACAGTCTCAGAAATATGCGCTGTTAAACGAAGCATCTAAAACGATGGACACGGCCCATTATTATCAAGTGTTCTCAAAAACGTTGGCACTTCGAAATATGAAAAATTTTGTCAGGAGTTCGCGATGAAACAACAAGGCTTAGTGATGGTATTCGCACTTCTTGTGTTGCTTTCAATCACTGTTTTAGGGGTAAGCGCGGTAACCAGTAGCTTGTCTCAGTCTAAAATGGCAGTGTCTATGCAGCAAAGTGGTTTGGCTTTTGATGCTGCTGAAGCGGCGATCGCGGGCGTTTTCTTTGAATCTGAAGATGAAACCTTACTTACCGATCCGAACAAGACAGACCCGCTCTCGGAAGCTCGGCAGGGTAACGTGTTTGACCCTGAAGCAGATTCAATGAGCTGTTTCGATGACGGGGAGTGGACTGACAGATATATGACTGAAGGCGGCCTTGCTGTTGGTGACAGACATGTGGTGGATGGCACGTATCAAAGTGAGGCCTCGTCAAAGAGTTGGTCGCGCACTGCCTTTATCAGAGAGCAGGCTTGTCGAGGCTCGAGTAACGTGATTGGTGGAAGCAACGTCAATTGCCATGTATTCATTATCAGAGGATGTGGGAAAGTGGCGGGTAAATCTTCTGTTGTGGCGAACAGCTTGGCTGCCTCTGTATTTGGCCCTGCGTCTCAATAGGTATTAATATGAAGAAACTCTCGACTTACCTTGCCTCTATTACACTATTTAGCTGTATCGGTTTCTCTGCATTTGGTGACGACCTCGATATTTACCTAGGCAACGCAAATAACGCCGTAACCTATAACCCGAATGTGCTGTTTATCATGGACTCATCGGGAAGTATGGGATCGTACGATAACACCAGCCAAACTCGAATGTTGCGCGTACAGAATGCACTAAAAGAAGCGCTCGGTTCGGCGACCAATATTAACGCAGGTTTGATGCGTTTTTCGGATTACGGTGGCCCAATCCTCTATCCGGTTCGCAATATAGATGAAGCGGTAAGACCTGAAATTATCATTTCAACCAACGACGACGATCACGACGCACATGAAATAGACGGTAGCGTTACCACTGACAGCAATGACCTTGTATTAAGCAGCGGTACCCAAACCGTAACCTCTGGTCTGCGTTTTACCGAGTTAAACATACCTCAAGGCGCGACAATCGTTAATGCCAGTATTAGGTTTACTTCAGAAAAATTCAATGTGGCGGGTACATCCCTTGTCATATCAGCTGAAGCATCTGCATCAAGTACAGCCTTTGCTTCGTCTTCGAACAATTTGAGTGCGCGAACGAAGACCGCGGCTAACGTTGAGTGGGTAACCGATAATAGCTTTCCCGCCTCAGGCGAGGTGATAACTACACCTGACATAAGCGCAGTCATTCAAGAAGTCGTCGATTTATCGGCATGGTGTGGCGGCAAGAACCTTAACATTTTAATAGAAGGCTCAAGCACCGATTCAGCAAGCTCTCGTGAGGTAAGAGCCAGCGACGTAGGCCAAAGTGGTGCGCCACAGTTGGTGGTAACTTATGATGACTCTACCGCTACGGGCTGTGTTCAAGGCGAAGCAATTTATCAAGTAGCCAGTTCACGAGATAACTTGGAAGAGAACGTAAACGGCTACCCGAATACCGGCAGTGAACTGACCTTCCACCCATCTTACAATGATTACATAGGCGTTCGATTTCGCAATGTGAACATTCCTCAAGGGGCGGTAGTAACAGAAGCGTATCTTGAGTTTACTGCTTACAGTACGGTGACCTATGGTAACCCGAGCATGCGTATTAGGGGCGTAGCTGATGATGATGCGTCTGATTTTCATCCAGACCGTCGTAACCGCTTACGAAATTTGCCTAAAACATCGGGTATTACTTGGTCCATGCCTGATTTTTACAACAATTATACCTACCGTACGCCTGACGTGAGCAACATTGTTAAGCAAATTGTTGATCGTTCAGGGTGGCAGTCAGGTAACGATATGGCATTTGTTCTTGATGATTTTGTGTCGTACCGCGGTGCGCATACGTATAACAACTCGCCATCTAAAGCACCGAAGCTTATTGTGAAGTTTAACGGCTCGGCGACACCGGGCGCTTCAGCAACGGTCCGTGAACATTTGATCAGCAAAATAGATGAGCTTAGCGCCAACGGTCTAACCCCTATAGTAGACACATTGTTGGAAGCGGCTAACTATTATGGCGGTAGAGACGTAGATTATGGGCGAAAACGTGGGGAAAGTGACGTTAGCAGCTCTGTGCGAAGAAGTACTCGTGTGAGCCACAGAAGCTCTTATATAGGTGCAGATTCAATTTTGCCTTCGGGCTGCTCGGAAGACAACTTGTCAGACAGCGACTGTATCACTGAGCAGATCCCAACACCGGCAAGTTACATTTCGCCAGTGTCTGACCTACAGTGCCAAACGAACAACCACATTGTTTTATTGTCCGACGGTGAAGCGAACAACAACCACAGTGTTTCGAAAATTCAGACGTTACTTGGTAAAAGCTGTACCGGAAGTAGCGGTGAGAAGTGCGGCCTAGATTTAGTGAGAAATATCAGTGAAGCGTCAACGTCAGTAATAGGCCCAAGGGTTATTACACACACCATCGGGTTTGCGGCGAACAATAACGCCAACAACTTCCTTAATCAGCTTGCTTTGCAAAGTGGTGGTGGTTTCTATCAGGCAGATAACAGTACGGATTTGCTCGAGGCGTTTAATACTATTTTGCGTTCTGTAAAAGATATTAATGCAACCTTTGTGTCGCCTGGTGTGGCGGTTAACCAGCTAAACCGTCTAACCCATAGAGATGAATTATACTTCGCATTGTTTAAGCCGAGCGAAGGGGCGATTTGGCCTGGGAACCTTAAACGTTATCGCTTAAGTGGTGATGAAATTCTCGACAAAAACAGCCTAAATGCGGTGGATAGCGTTACGGGATTCTTCGCTGAAAATGCACACAGCTATTGGTCAACCCTTGCTGACGGCAGCGAGGTGAGTGAAGGTGGAGCAGCCAGTCGCTTGGGCGGGAACCGAAATATATACGTGTTCAATGATACGGGTAGCATTGTAAGAAGTGCCAATGAATTACACGAAAACAATACGAATATAACGAATGCTGACCTTGCCATTCAGGATGAAACTGACGCGAATGCACTAAGAGATGCCATCTTAAAGTGGACTCGAGGCGTGGACGTAAAAGACAGTAACGGCGATGGAAGTACAACTGACTATCGCTCTCAAATGGGCGATCCCATTCACTCTCAGCCTATAATTGTTAACTACGGTACTGACGACTCGGCCATTTTTGTCGCCACCAACCAAGGAATGTTGCATTCATTCGACACTTCAACAGGCGAAGAGAACTTTGCCATCATGCCTAAAACATTGCTGCAGAATCTACATCATTTTTATAAAGACACATCATCGCTAGAGCACAAATATGGCTTAGATGGTGACATGATTCTAAGAACAGTTGGAGACAACAAGTACCTTTATGTTGGTATGCGCAGGGGGGGACGTAATTATTATGTCTTTGATGTGACGCAAAAGACCTCACCCACGCTGAAATTCAAAATTGAAGGCGGGGCGGGGACGCTGACAAAGTTGGGCCAGACGTGGTCGAGACCAACAATTACTAAAGTGAACATGGGCGGACAAGTTAAAAATGTCATGATTGTTGGCGGTGGCTACGATGACGTACAAGATGATCGTGCTATTCGAGCAAATGATGTCGTTGGCAATGCTGTGTTTATGTTCGACGCTGATACTGGCAGCCTCTTGTGGCATGCAAGTAATGAAGATGCGGATTTAAACTTAACGAATATGACATACAGCGTTCCAGGGCGAATTTCAGTTATTGATAGGGATAACGATGGGTTTGCGGACCATATGTATGTGGCCGATATGGGCGGCCAGTTATTCAGGTTAGACATCTATAATGGAAATTCAGGTACGAATTTTATAAAAGGCGCGCGCATTGCCGACTTCGGTGGCGACACAGCAGAAACCAACCGACATTTCTACTATGGGCCAGACGTAACAGAGATAGCGCTAGGCGATGAGTTGTATTATGGCATAGCCCTTGGCAGTGGATGGCGTGCATCTCCGCTAGATACCGTAGTTGAAGACAACTTTTATATGCTTAAAGACAGCGGCGTATTTAACCGTGATGTAAATGGGAATTACACATTTATGCAAACGGTTTATGAGAGTGGAATGTACAACGCCACGAGTCATGCCTTAAATAGTAGTGACGAGGGGGAGCGCGAGTTGGCTTCACAGGACTTTGCTAACAAGGCTGGGTGGTATTTGAATTTAACCACTAACGGTGAAAAGGTACTGTCTTCTCCGCTAATTATCGATTACAAGGTGTTCTTTACGACCTATGTTCCGGCGGTGAGTAGTACCAGTGCATGTGCTCCGCCCACGGGTAATAGTCGCGCTTATTTAGTCAGTATGTTTAATGGCAACGCCGTCACAGATGTAAATAATGACGGAGAAGTTAACGACGCTGACCGCTCAGCAGAATTAAAACAAACTGGCATCGCACCAGAGACCAAAATTCTTATAGAAGATATTGTGAGTCCAGTGGTTTGCTTGGGTACTGAATGTGTCTCAGCAGTGATTGACGTTGATGAAGATGGCAACGACGAGGCATGTACTAACGCATTTGAGTGTTTAGCTGAAAATATTTACGGAAGATTCGAGCGAATTCAGCGTGGTAGTTGGCACTCAGAAACAGAGAGGGAATAATTGTGAAGCATAAAAAAACAGAGAGCGGATTTTCATTAATTGAGCTTATGATAGTTGTGGCGATAGTGGGCATTATTGCCGCCATTGCATACCCTTCTTACCAAGGTGTTATTGCCGATGGATACCGCGGCACAGGGCAGGCTGACTTGTTGGGGTTCGCATCTGCAATGGAACGTCATCACAGTGGTTCTTTCAGTTATGAAGGTGCGGCAAGTGGTGGCGCAAACACCGGCGCGCCAGCCGTTTTTTCTACTTATTCTCCGTCTTCTGAGCCCCAAGCAAATCGCCGTTATAATTTAACTATACAAGCGGCCAGCGCAACAGCTTATGAGTTGAGGGCAACGCCAGTCAGCGGCACAGGTCAAGCATCAGATGGCACGTTGTTTTACTTCAGTGATGGGAGAAAGGGTTGGGATAAAAATAACAATGGCTCCCTTGAGTCCGATGAATATTGCTGGTCATGCTAATTATTAATACTGGTAGATATTCGTTAAGCGATTAATGCCACAGGTCGTTTTGACGCCTTAAAAAAAACGTGGCGTTGATGTGCTATTGGGCTGAAATTACCAGTAATGACGGTTCACCAAATATTGCGATGTCATCCCAACGTTGGTCAACCGGGTCGTTAACTAGAGCGAGTCGATCCGAATTCAATGAGCCATTGTGCTCAGCGTTTTCATCCAAAGTCACTTGAAAGAGAAGCCTAGAATCAATGCGAGTGGCAATTAGATAGGTGGTAGTGCTTGTTAAAATAAGCAGTGCCAGCAACACTTCAATTAAAATACTTCCTGTATTTTTCAATTTAGGCATCTTTGAGGATCCTCTATTTCTGGTTTTTCGTTTACCTAATATTCAGCTCAATCGTTTGGTGAGTTATTCCTATACCATGAACCCGGGATAGGGATAATTTTAGCGAGTGTAGTGTGCGATTGAAGGTTTTTTAGCACCGCGGTGGACGGTGTTAATGGCCCATCAAGATTCGTGTTCAAGGGGTGGTTGGAAACGTAAGCGCCTTTTATAGATGCCTCAGGTGAAACATGCAAAGTGTGCGTATATGGCGTGGTGGAAAGCATAACTATCAAACCATGGAATTGCGTATCGGCGTGAAGTGAAAGGTCGCCATCCACTATCAGTAGCATTAAAGGCTGGTTTTCGTCTGAGTGTGCTATATCTTCGTTATTCAATTGGCAATCTCCCTCTATCCAGAAAATACTGGCAGGCGGAAGGTTCACACAATCCTGTTTAGCAACGCTTTGAGGAAAATACGTCGCACTCAGGTGCTCTATGCTTCGATTAAACAGCCATTCGGTAAGCTGATTGTCCCATGATAATTGTTGAGTTGAAGTAGGTAGCCTTAACAGTGACGGATAGCGCAGAAATTTAGCTGTAAAAATCGTATTACTTTCGTCTTGGGAAACCCGCACGTCAAAGTGTTGCAAAGACTGCTGTTCTTCACCAACTAAATCGGTCTGCTCAATAAGTATCGTTGCATTGGATGTGTCTATCCTATTCAACGTTTGCGAGACCGAATGACTTCGTAACAACGTGGCGATTTCTTTGACTTGCTGCATGTGTGTAACATGCGCCTTCTCGGTATCCCGCTTTGTCTTTTCAATCGTATAAAATTGTTGAACCTGCTGTGATGTACTTATAGCTGAGAAGGTAATAGCGCTTAATAATATGGCCACAATTCCCAACACGGCGATGCCTTGCTGAAAACGAAGCGGTGCAGTATGGCGTGTAGGTACAACCCCTCCATGGCTTGTTCTAAACTCAGTTTTTCTGTTGCCTCTTTGAGGGCACTGCATTTCGGAATTAGTAGTAGGCATTGACAGCCTCAACTATGAACGTTCTGGCGCTTTTGACGGTAGGATCAACTTTACTGTGCAACTCTATTTCAATTTCATAGGCACTTCCCCAGCTACTGCTGTGCCTTCGGTTAACCGTGAATTTGGTGGCAACGGTAGTTTGCGTATCGGTTAAGTCGTACCAACCGCTTTGTATACAGGAATGTCCCGCTACTCGGTACTCGATGGCATTGTCGTGCAATCGGTATCCAAAAAACTCCCCCTGAGCCTGCGATACCACGCCGTCCTTGTTCTTATCATAAGAAAAGGTAACACAGCTATTTTCAGGTTCATTTGCGCGGTGGCCAGTGGTTACTTCGAATATCGTATTTTCGATTGTGGTCGCACCGAAAGGTGATAGGGTGTTAGGGGAGTAAACAAAACCCGCTTTGCTTAGGTGTTGTGTAATTGTACTTTGTAACGCACGTATGTCGTCTTCTACGCTGGTAGCGTGTTGAATTGATGAGTGTGCAATGTGCGACCGCGCCGCTTGAGTTGCAACGGCTGAAATCACTATACTTGCCAAGCCACAGGCCACCAGCAGTTCGGTGAGACTATATCCACAATACGGCTTGATTGCGCCACGACGCATTACATGTTTTAGCATGGCGCTATTCCAGAAATAGACGGAACGCTACATAGCTTTACCCGTCCCAATGTATTAATAACTAACTTTGCCCTGAAACGCTGGCTTGAAAGCGTTAGCGTCGTATTACTCGCAAAATTGAGGGTACCGTTTTTATTGAACGCGACAATCTTGTCCTCATTATTGGTTGTGCTCAATTCTGTATTCCACCGCGAAGGCAGTGACAAGAAACTCGACTCAGTCAAGGCACAGCTTTGGCGGGTGGCGCAAGAGCACGAGTTTTCTTCGCTCACGAGTACACAGCTATTATGTTCAATTTGCGCAATCAGGAACATGTTCTTTTTGTTTATTAATGCTTTCATTCTCGCCTGTTTTGCGAGTGAGGCTATTCCGGTGGCAGCATGTTTAAAGGCATTTCGCTCATTCCATGCATCAAATGAAGGAATAGCAATTAACGATAGGAGACTGATTACTGCCAGTACAACTAGCATTTCTAAAAGCGTAAACCCATTCAATCTCCGTTGTGGAATGCTTAGCTTGTTGTTGGATGTGTAAGCGTGAAAAGCCATGCGTAAGTCCAGTTACCCTGCTTAGTTCATATTGGTAATCTCAATGTACCGAAATTCAATTAGAGAGATAGCTGTACCATGGAAGGGAATGATAAGGCGTACATACAACATCATCTGACTGAAGGGTTTTCGCTTGTAGAAATACTGGTTGCAACGGCTATAGCAGGCATATTGTGCGTTGCGAGTACGTCGGCAATTACCGCTAGCAAACAACTAAGTCAGCTCAACAAGGTCAAAGCGTACCTTCTGTCTGCCCAAGCAATTCAGTCGCGAAGTTGGCTACTTACAGGCGAGTACGTAACGCACGATGCGTTGCCACCCTCTGGAATAGCCAGCGTACGCATCTCACAAACCATCAGCGACACGGGAATGTATGAAATTAGTGCTACACTGACATCTAGAGCCTCTACGGACAGCTGTAGAGTAATAAAAATACGTGAAGACGCACTGACGCCCACAGAATGTTGGTAAGAAAATGCTCGAAACTTAACGATACGAAAAGTGAACGGTTAGCTACAGCTTAACTCATTACCTTCTAGGTCTTCTTTTTTGCCGTTGTCATCACTGTCTACGGCAACAGATATTCTTCCGTAAAGCGATAATAAAAGTGCTGATGCATAGTTTGCATCGTTGTTATTGGGACATAAGGTGATGGTTGCGGCACGGTCTATCCCGCCTTGCTCGTCGAAGATAAGGCTGCCGGTTATACCGGAGATGGTATTGGCATTACTAAGTGGATCGCTTGCTACAATTAAGACCTCATTGTTATCCCGGCCGCCGTTTCCATTTGCATCTATAAACACCATTTTTGCATTGCGCCAACTCGACGTGCAGGCTGTATAGTTTTGCGTAGGGCAGAGCACTACGTTGGTTTGTTCGTCTACCGCAGAAAAGCGAGCGCGTTGAACCACTGCACTTAAATTGTTTAAGTCAGAGGTAATTCTATTTTTGATTACGATATTTTGAATGCCAGGCGCAACTGTGGTGAGAATAATGGCAAGAATAGCGACGGCAACAAGCATTTCTAGAAGGGTTAATCCTTGCTGTCTCGACATTATGGATAGTCGTGCTGTAAGCCTAGTGTTTGTCATAAACGGTATTCGATTCCACGCGTTGCTATAAAGAGAAACAGGCGGGTTTGCTTTTGCGCCGCCTTTCTCCAATGTAATGTTGTAGCGCCATAATTTTACGCTACTTACTCATATTTTAGGGTAAACTAATTTGAGTTGGCAAAGGTATGTTTTACCGCGCAACCGCATATTTGGCCATACGCCTTACGTTTAATGGCTTGTCGTTCTGCTGTGCTTGAATCTCAACTTAATAATAAATAAATTGCTGACCTTAAGTGCTGCACAACTGCAATACCAGAAGAGTAAATCCAAATAGATGCGCGGATACCACTAACATCTGCGGTCAGATTGTCGTAGAATCAAGTTCCAGGACGCCCCAAAAATACGTGGATATAATGATGCAAAAACAAGCAGTTATTGATGAAATGAAAGTGCTGCCTGAAATTGACGTAGAGTACGAAGTCGCACGTCGAGTCTCGTTCATAAAAAAGCAGTTACTTACTTCTGGTTTAAATTCGCTGGTACTGGGTATTAGTGGCGGCATTGATTCATGCACATTGGGTCGGTTAGCTCAATTAGCAGTAAATGAATTAAACGATGAGCACCACGAAAAATACCAATTTATCGCGGTTCGTTTACCTTATGATACCCAAGCCGATGAAGACGATGCACAGAAATCTATCGACTTTATCCAGCCCTCTCATTCTCTTGCAGTGAATGTAAAACCTGGCGCAGATGCTATTCATGCGTCTACTTCACAAGCGCTTGCCAGTGCTAACCTTCTTCCCGACAATGAAGCGAAACAAGACTTTGTGAAAGGAAATGTTAAAGCACGTACTCGTATGGTTATCCAGTATGAAATTGCTGGGATGGTTGATGGCCTCGTTTTAGGTACCGATCATTCGGCTGAAAATATTACAGGGTTTTATACCAAGTATGGTGATGGTGCATGTGACCTTGCGCCGTTGTTTGGTCTCAGTAAGCGCCAAGTACGTGCAGTGGCAGCCCATTTGGGTGCACCACATAACGTCATCACTAAAGCGCCAACTGCTGACTTGGAAAGCCTGTCTCCGCAAAAAGCCGATGAGCAAGCATTGGGCATGTCTTACGACCAAATTGATGACTTTTTGGAAGGAAAGCCAGTTTCTGCGGAAGTGGAAGAGAAATTGCTCTATATTTATGAGCGTACACAGCATAAACGTGTGCCAATTCCAACAATTTACGATGAGTTGTAGTCATGAAAAAAATTGAAGCTATCATTAAACCGTTCAAAATGGACGATGTTAGGGAAGCGCTAGCTGAAGTCGGTATCGCAGGGATGACAGTGTCAGAAGTGAAAGGGTTTGGTCGTCAAAAAGGCCATACTGAACTTTATCGCGGTGCTGAGTACCAAGTTGACTTCCTACCCAAGATCAAAATTGAGCTTGTATTGGACGATGACCGCGTTGAGCAAGCGGTTGAAGCTATTCAAACGTCAGCTAAGACAGGCAAAATTGGCGACGGGAAAATCTTCGTTTACAACGTTGAGACCGCCGTACGAATTCGTACCGGTGAACAAAACGAAGACGCGATTTAATTAAATGGTGTTTATTAAAAAAAGGAGCCAATGGCTCCTTTTTTAATATATTAAGTATTTATTAAAGCTTAATAGCAACGTGACTTAGTGGTCGTGACCACAACCGCCTTCACTGTGTACATGACCGTGCTCAAGCTCTTCTTTCGTTGCTTCTCGTACGTCAACAACAGTTACGTCAAAAGTTAGCGGAATACCGGCAAGAGGGTGGTTACCGTCAACAACAACCTCTTCGTCAGTTGTTTCAATGATAATGACCGATTGCTCACCTTGTGGCGTAGTTGCGCGGAAAGACATACCCACTTCAACATCCATACCGTCAAACATTGAGCGTGGTACAGTTTGTACAAGTTCGTCAGCACGTTCACCGTAAGCTTTTTCAGGGTTTACTGAAACGTTGAAGCTATCTTCCTTCGATTTACCAATAAGTGCATCTTCTAGTCCTTCAATTAAGAAGCGACGGCCTAGTAGTACTACTAGTGGCGATTTCCCTTCTGAAGAGTCTAGCGTTGTGCCGTCTTCGGTAGATACGGTGTAGTGTAGCGTTACAACGCTGTCAGAAGTAATTGTCATAACAAATCCTATCTTGGCCCTTTAAAAAAGGGCAATAAATGTAATGCAGTAAAAACTGCTTATCGACGTTTTTTCACAATATTGCTAGCTTTCTGCTCAATACTGTACGGCAAAGTATTAGGGTAACAGGTAATGGCGTTATTATCAGCCAATCTGTGTAAATCTTCGCTGGTGGTATCGTTGTTGAGCACTGCAATAAACCAGGTTTCATTATCAAGCGATGCAACATTGAGTATTTTGCCCGCTATACGCCAATTTTCGCCCAACTGCTTTTCTAATGCATCGCCAGGTTTAATATCTGCGTTACCTTCAAGCTTAAAGCTGTAGGCGGCGCGTTTGTTTTTACCCAGAAAGCGGGTTCGCGCAACCACCTCTTGCCCCATATAGCAGCCTTTATCAAAGTCGATACCGTTGAGCGCCTGCACATTAATCATCTGGGGCACGTATTCCGCCACTGCGTCGCCTTGCACTAAAGCGTGTACGCTTTGAATTTGTATAGCGTCAAACACGGTTTGGGGATAGCAAGAAAGGGTTTGCGCCTCTATTAACGAATTTATTTGCTTTGCGCCATTATCATCTAAAAGAACAATAATTCCTTTGCAGCTAGTATTGGCAAAATAGGCGACGCCGTGTTCGCTCTCGACCTTTTCAAGAGAGCCATTGTCAGGAGTATCGCTCTCTAGAAGGCGTTCCACTTCGTTTTCGGAGAAAAGCTGGCTTAACGCTGCCTTTACTTCGTTAGTCTTCACTGCATCAAGCGAAATAAAATAAGCGCTGTATGTTTGTGTGTCGTCGAGAATATCAACCTTAGAGAACACACCATATTTATTAAGCTGTGCTAATGAATGACTACCCGCATCTTCATTGGTAACCAACAATAATTTGTTTTGGTGGCGAGTTACGTACCCGGTAGACCACGTTTTGCCTTTATTATCACAATGGGCGAAATGCCTGGCAGTATTCTCGGTTAGCTTATTAATGTTGACCGTAATTTGCCCTTGCAGGTAACTGTCGGCCTGTTCTCCTTCCAAAGAAATTATCATGGCATTTGAAAGCTTGACCACAAATTCACTTGGAAGACTTTGTAATGATGCGATAGATGTCATATTCACCACTGTAAAATTCGCTGTATGTACTCAAGGTATGGTAAAACCACCAATATTCAAGGGCAATACATGGGAATGTGCGCAGATTAAGTTCTATTTAGTTTGCCTATCTGACCAAAAGAGCAGTGATCCCCACGCATAGGGCATGGTATTATTGTTAGCGAATAAAAAACGGTATGAAAGACATATGTTTGAACCAAAAAGATTAGCGCGATTAAAGTGGGCGTGTCGCAGAGGCATGCTAGAATTAGACGTACTTTTACTTCCTTTCGTGGAAGAAGCCTTCGATTCTTTAAGTTATGAAGATCAAGAAACATTTGAACGTTTACTTACCAGTGATGACCCTGATTTGTTTGCATGGATCATGGGACACCAAAAGTGCGAAGACCCTGAACTAGCCGCCATGGTGGCGACTATCGTCAACCGTGTCAAAGTATAGAATTTGCATTACGCACAATAGGTTTAGAAGGTTATTTGGGGAAGTATGCGTTGCTGTTTGTCTTTTCGCAGCATTGTGCAGCCTTCCTCAATACTTGTGGTCTTGGCTGAGCTTCTCAAAATTGATAGCGCTTGTTGCTGCTGCAACTACGTTAGTTATTTTCTGGCGTCTTTATGACGCGTTTAGTAACAAAATTTCTGCTACTCAATACGCTCTCTCTTTGACCAGCGATGGTATTATCCGGGTTGTTAACGACAGCACGCTCCCACTGGATTTGCAAAGCATGCCAAAAGGTAGCTTGTTAGTTGATGCTCAGGTCGACGGCACATCAATGAACATTCATCATTCTTCCCAGCTCTTTACTTGGGGGCTGTGTATCAATGTGCTGCGCCAAAAACGTAGATGGTTTGAAAAAGATCATAGCCATCTCGCTTGGATCTTAAAAGGTGAGTGCTGCGAAGCAGACTATCGCCGGTTGGCTAGAGCCATTATCTTGGCCCGAAAAGCAACGCCTTAAAGGAATTAAAAAGATGTTTCGTGAGTATACCAAAGCGTTATTTAAACGCGTTGACGCCAGGCAGCTTATGCAGTTTAAACCGCCTACGTTGCCTCAGCGCATCTATACCAAAACGCTCAATGTCGACAATGTGCACTACGCTTCTTTTTGTCAGGAAGTTGACTGGCCGGCAAATGAGCATAGCCATCCACTTTATTTGCAGATGCTTTCCTTACCATTGCAAATGCAGTGTTTGCTGGACAAACAAAGCCCATTTCCATTGCTTGGCCTTATTCACGCCGCTAACAAAGTATCGGTAATAGACCATTGCGATTTAAGCGAACCCTTTGAATGTCGCGTGCGCTTTCACGATGTGAGACCGCATAACCGAGGTTGGGAAGTGGATGTGATGTTAGAGGCGCTGCAGGCAGGGAATCTGGTTTACAGGGCGATAAGTAGTTACTTAGTGAAGGTGAAAGCCGTTCATGTAGCTCCACTTGGTGCTAAAAATGACTTACATGACGATTGTGAATTAGAGAATAGGGCGCTCATCGGCGAAATTAGTGCCTCGGCTAATACAGGTCGCCGCTATGCAAAGCTTTCTGGCGACTATAACCCTATTCACTTGTCTGCAATATCTGCCAAAGCATTTGGGTTTAAACAGCCTATAGCGCACGGCATGTGGACATTGTCACGCGCTGTGTCGGCGTTTGTAAGTCATCAAGACTTCAGACAATCTATGAGCGTAAAAGAAGTAAATTGCCGCTTTAGAAAACCCGTGTTTTTGCCCTGTGACATCCATATTCAACAACACTGTAAAACAGATAATAGTGTGCTAATAGACGTTACCGATAGTAATGACAGCCTTGTGCACTTATCTGCTAGTTTAGTGTTTAATCAGGCCTGAATTAACGTTTAATCAGGTGCAGATAAGCAAAAGATAAGCGGGAGATAACCTAAGGTTATAACAATCCGCATAGATCATTGCTCACTCAGAAGTCGCTGGCAAGTTTCCTAGCAAAGCGTGTGAATTTGAAAGGGAATAGACTGGTATAATACTGTGGACGGTGAAAAGAGAGCATGCTGTGATGCTCTCTTTTTGTTTGACGTGTTTTATTGAGCGCTAAATGATGCTGTGTGAATGTATTGTCCAGTTATTAAAAAAAGGCGCATTAACATTAGCGCCTTCTTTAGACTGATACAGATCTTACTTTATGCACTAGTCGGCATCGGCGAAGCTGTCTTGAGTAATTAGCGAGCCAACGTCAGCGCCTGACAGCTGTTTTCTGGGAATAAGTATTGTAGGAACGGGGTTGTCTAACTGTTCAGGATAGTCCAAATTAAAGTGTAACCCTCTGCTTTCCTTTCGCTCCATCGCGCATCGCACAATGAGTTCTGCAACCGTAACAAGGTTTCGAAGCTCTAGCAGGTTATTACTTACCCTGAAGTGTGAGTAATACTCAGTAATCTCTTGCTCTAATAGCTTAATGCGGCGCATGGCTCGTTCAAGGCGCTTATCAGTGCGTACAATACCTACGTAATCCCACATAAACAGCCTAAGTTCGTGCCAGTTATGTTGAATGATGACTTCTTCGTCAGAGTTAGACACTTGGCTCTCATCCCAAGGCGCAATAGACTCTTCACAGTCTGCACTGGGAAGATTTTTAATAATATCTTCCGCTGCAGCGCTGGCAAAAACCACACACTCAAGTAAAGAGTTAGATGCCATGCGGTTGGCGCCATGCAGACCTGTGTAGGCCACTTCACCGATTGCGTATACATTATTCAAGTCGGTTTTGGCATTAAAGTCGGTCATCACTCCGCCACAGCTGTAGTGCGCAGCAGGCACGACTGGGATAGGTTCACGGGTTATATCGATACCAAGCGAGCGGCACTTTCGATAAATATTAGGGAAGTGCTTAACGATAAAGTCAGCAGGCTTATGACTGATATCCAAGTACATGCAGTCAGCGCCCAATCGCTTCATTTCATAATCGATTGCGCGAGCGACTACGTCGCGCGGCGCAAGATCGCCACGCTCATCAAATTTGTGCATAAAGCGGGTACCGTCGGCGTGGCAGAGGTTTGCGCCTTCGCCGCGCAGCGCTTCTGTAATCAAAAAGTTACGTGCCTGCGGGTGGAATAAGCAAGTCGGATGAAATTGATTGAATTCCATATTGGCCACGCGACAACCCGCTCGCCATGCCATGGCAACGCCGTCACCGCTCGACACATCGGGGTTCGATGTATACTGGTACACCTTGCTACCACCGCCAGTCGCTAGCGCAACGAAAGGGGCGCGAATTACTTCAACGTGCTCTTGTTGTCTATTCCAAACATAAGCACCCACCACGCTGTTCTTTTCTTCCTTTGAAGGAATGAGATCAATGGCGTTATAGCGCTCAAATATGTGAATGTTTGGATGGGTCGATACCGCGTCGTTTAATGTAATTTGAAGCGCTTCGCCTGTGGCATCTGCAGCGTGAAGAATTCGCCGGTGGCTGTGTCCACCCTCGCGGGTAAGGTGAAAGCGCTCCTCACCAGATTCACTTTTTTCTGTATCAAACGGTACACCGTAGCTGATAAGCCACTCAAGTGACGCCTTTGCTCGTTCTGCAGTAAATCTTACGGCTGGCTCTTCGCAAAGCCCAGCACCTGCAGCAAGCGTGTCTTTTACGTGTGCGTCTATGGAGTCTTGTTCATCGAATACTGCGGCAATACCACCTTGTGCATAGCGGGTAGAGCCTTCATTGCGGTCACTTTTACTAAGTACAATAACCTGACAATGGTCGGCAAGCTTAAGCGCTAAGCTCAATCCTGCCGCGCCACTCCCAATAATCAATACGTCACAACGGTGTTCTATTGCATTTGATGTGGAAGTTAGTGAAGACGATACAGATTTCATGTATTTTTATATCAATTCAAACGAGCAAAGGTTCGGCAAGTCTAAAGGATGAGTAGCAAAACACAATCATTCTTGCCCCCTGGCCTAAGCATTTTTTAAAATATTTAATGCTTTTACAGAACTTTTGTAAAAAGAACGCGTCTATACACATGCTTGTTAGAGCTATTGTGTAGTTGAAGTAGGGAGTAATGGCTCGAATGAGCGAGCAGATAACCGACCAACAACTGGTCGAAAAGGTACAGCGTGGCGATAAAAATGCGTTCAACTTGTTGGTAACTCGTTATCAACATAAAGTGATGCATCTCGTTTCTCGCTATGTGAAAAATACCGGTGACGTTGCTGATGTAACGCAAGAAGCGTTTATCAAAGCATACCGTGCCTTACCTAATTTTCGTGGCGACAGTGCATTTTATACTTGGCTTTATCGCATTGCGGTAAACAGTGCCAAGAACTATCTTGTATCTCAAGGTCGCAAGCCGCCTGCAAGCGATGTCGATGCTGACGAAGCAGATTTCTACGAGGGTAGTGATGCATTAAAAGAGCAATCTACACCCGAGCGAAGCCTGTTATCTGAGGAAATTGAAGAAACCCTGTTTAAGGTAGTTGAGAAGCTGCCGGACGATTTACGTATGGCGATAACGCTGCGTGAAATTGAAGGGTTGAGCTATGAAGAAATCGCGAACGTAATGTCGTGTCCTGTGGGTACGGTGAGATCCCGTATTTTTAGGGCTCGCGAGGCGATTGATAAAGTTATTCAACCGTTGTTAGAAAATTAAAAAGAAATAAAATCAAAAAAAGATGAACTTTCTTTTTTCCACGATGACTAACAGCTGTGTTAGGGTAGTTAACGATCACTTTGATCTGGAAATGAATATATGACGCAACAGCAAGAAAAATTGTCCGCATTCATGGATGGTGAGATAGAAGGCAATGACATCATCGATGCGATTAAGCAAGATGAAGCGCTTCAGGCCAAATGGCAACGTTACCATGTGTATCGCGGTGCAATGCGAAAAGAAGCAAGTGTTGCTCCACAGTTGGACATCACCGCAAGCGTAGCAGCTGCGCTTGAAAACGAGCCAGCTATAGTCGCACCTAAACGCTCGCGCTGGCAGTCGATACCATTGATTGGCAATGTTGTTCCTTTTGCGAAGCAGTCAGGCCAGTTTGCAGTAGCTGCGTCGGTGGCAGTGGCAGTTATCTTTGGTGTTCAATACACTAATCAAGAAGCGCCTACCGAGCCATTTATGACAGCGCCAACGATTGCTCCTCAAGGTGGATTGTCTCCAGTGAGTTTGGAACAAACCAGAACGTTACCACGTAACGACATGAATGAAATGCTTGAGAAGAAGCGCAAAATTAATGCATTGATTGCTGATCATGAGCAGCAAATAAAGCTTAAGCAAGCGCAAGAGGACGAAGGTGAAAGCGAAACAAGTGGACCAGAGCGCCCATAAGTTATCGCAGCCAGTCAACATTAGTTGGAATGTGCTTTCGCAAGTAAATTGCGACTGACATACATTTCATATTTTAATCATACCAGCATATACTGCTGGTATGTTTGTTTTAAGGCAGGAAAAAATGCGCTGTAGTTCTATCCTTGCACTTTTTTTCATTTCGGGCGCGGCTATTCAGCCCACTATTGCCCAAACTACTTCGCTGAGCGAAGAAACGAAAGCTCCTATTGCCCCAGTCCAAAACGTGAATGATGGCGACGTTGAATTAGACGCTAACTCAGAATCAAACACGAGAGCTGGCCGACTAGATGAAGCTGATCAAGAAGAAGCAGTGCGAGAAGACGTGATTCAAGAGCAACTTGAACAAAGTCGAAGCGAGCAAAATGCATCTGCTTCTCGCACACGAGAGCCTCAATCGGCCAATCAGTGGCTAGCTGAACTTCAAAACATTATAACCAATGCCAATTTCCAAGTGTCTTTTGTGCAAACTATTGCAGGAAAGGAAACCGTTCCATATTTATGGCGCCACGGGATTATGGAAGATGGCTCTGAATTAGAGCAGTTAAATCTTCAAAATGGACCAGGCCGCGAGCTTATTCGTGTGAACGATGTGGTGAGTGTATTTGAGCCAGATGTACAACCCTATAGCTTGCGTTCAAAGCATATCAACGGCCCAATACCAAGCGTATTATTGTATCATCCTGAACAGCTTGCCGAAGCCTATGAGTTCGTCGCTGTGGGAAGAGCGCGGGTGGCAGGACGTTCAGCGCAACAAATTCGAA
Organism: Alteromonas sp. G4i13; assembly: GCF_054960505.1. NCBI lineage: Bacteria > Pseudomonadati > Pseudomonadota > Gammaproteobacteria > Alteromonadales > Alteromonadaceae > Alteromonas > Alteromonas sp. G4i13. The sequence goes on from NZ_JBHNYX010000023.1 coordinate 43,525, forward strand.
TAGTCAGCCGAGATAACACGCGATTTGGTTATCAACTGTGGCTGGATGAGTCGTCTGGTATGTTGCTCAAACTGAATATGCTTGATTTGCAAGGGGCGCTATTAGAGCAGATTCAGGTCACGGCATTTGCGATATCGCCAGAGCCTGCTGATTATTTCTCACGAATTAATTCTGCGTCGTTACCCGCGCCCATGGCGCTGAGCAATACGCCAAATCGTGCACACAAATGGGATGTCACCTATTTGCCGGCTGGCATGCGAGAAATAAAGCAAGATACAAGACGATTGGCCTTAACAGGACAGATTGTAGAATATAAACTCTTTTCAGATGGATTGGTTGACGTATCTGTGTATGTTCAGCCTGCGGAAGATGCGTTAGGTGAAACGCTGGCGCTGCGCAATGAAGTGAGTACGTTCTTAACGTTAACAGACGGCAAAGCCCAGGTGACAGTGGTGGGAGAAATACCTTTGCAAACCGCTAACGCTATTGCTACGTCTTTACGCCCCGTCAGCAGTGTAAGTGAATAACCGCGCAATTGAGTAACAATGATAAGAGAAACCGCCACCGTAGTTGCCGTTAATGGCGATACGGTCACCGTAGAAGCAGCGATTAAATCGACCTGTAACGCATGCCAAGCACAAAGTGATTGTGGTACCGGCGTTATTTCTCGTGCGCTTGCACCGAAAACGCAGCAGTTGACGCTGCGCACTCCCATGCCTGTGCGGGTTGGCCAAGAAGTGACTGTAGGCATACCGGAAGCAGGTATTTTAAGTGCATCGGCTTGGTTGTATTTACTACCGCTCATAGCGTTTATCGGGGCATATTCGGTGTCTATATCATTACTTAGTAGTAACGGATTTACTCACGAGTTATGGGCCATGCTGCCAAGTGGGTTAGTAACCTTCTTTACCTATAAGCTAATTGCTTACAAGTTGCGTCGTGTAGAACGTACGAAATATCAACCTGTCCTATTGGGTCAACAAGATCACAGTGCAGTAGAACATTGATTTTTTGAAGGGCTTTACGCTGCTCAATGGTTTAATACGGGACTGCTCCATACATGCCGTTTTATACGAGGCCAATTTATACGAGATTATAGTGTTAACTCACGCTCATCAATGTAGCCAAGTTTTGAGATAGGCCGAGGAAGTCACGTCAGGTTGCCACTTCCATTCGTTATGTTTCTTGAAAGTAATAAATTTTCCACCACGCCAATTCGCTTTTCGCGCAAGAAATGGGTAAAATCCGCACGCGCTGCGTATAACCCTTTAAGCAAGGCAAGCAGCATTTTTTGTTTAATGAATTTTTCTGCAGGTAATTTCCAGCATTATGCAACAATCGCACATTCGTAACTTCAGTATTATCGCCCACATCGACCACGGTAAGTCTACGCTGTCAGACCGTCTAATCCAGCATTGTGGAGGGCTAACAGACCGTGAAATGGCTGAACAGGTTCTCGACTCAATGGACCTGGAAAAAGAGCGCGGTATTACTATCAAAGCGCAAAGCGTAACGCTGAACTACGAAGCGCGCGACGGTGAAACTTATCAGCTTAACTTCATCGACACTCCTGGACACGTTGACTTTACCTATGAAGTATCTCGTTCTCTTGCTGCCTGTGAAGGTGCGCTTTTGGTTGTTGATGCAGGTCAGGGCGTAGAAGCACAGACATTGGCAAACTGCTATACCGCCATCGAGATGGATATGGAAGTGGTGCCTGTACTAAATAAAATCGACCTGCCTCAGGCTGAACCAGACCGCGTTGCAGAAGAAATTGAAGATATTGTTGGTATCGATGCGCTGGACGCTGTGCGCTGCTCAGCAAAAACCGGTATCGGTATTGAAGATGTACTTGAAGTTATTGTAAATAAAATCCCGCCGCCAGAAGGTGACCGCGAAGCGCCACTTAAGGCGTTGATTATCGATTCTTGGTTTGACAACTATCAAGGCGTTGTTTCACTGGTACGTATTGTCGAAGGCCAGTTGACTAAGAAAGACAAAATTCAAATTATGTCAAATGGTCAAACGCATCAGGTTGACAAAATTGGTGTATTTACGCCTAAGCCACTCGATACGGGCACATTAAGAGCCGGCGAAGTAGGCTTTATCATCGCAGGAATTAAAGATATCCAAGGCGCGCCTGTGGGCGACACCATTACCTTGGCTCGCGAGCCAGCTGACGCAATGCTTCCTGGCTTTAAAAAGGTTAAACCTCAGGTTTATGCCGGTATTTTCCCAATAAGCTCTGATGACTATGAAGACTTCCGCGACGCCCTTGCGAAACTAAGTCTGAACGACGCTTCACTGTTCTATGAGCCGGAAAGCTCTGCAGCGCTAGGTTTTGGATTCCGTATTGGTTTCCTTGGCATGCTACACATGGAAATCATTCAAGAGCGTTTAGAGCGTGAATATGACTTGGGGCTTATCACTACTGCGCCAACGGTAATTTACGAAGTAGAAACGACCAAGGGCGAAACCCTTACCGTAGATAGCCCAGCTAAGCTACCTCCGGTAAACGATATTGCGGAAATTCGTGAGCCTATGGTTGAAGCCAATATTCTTGTGCCACAAGAGTATCTAGGCAACGTAATTACACTTTGCGTTGAAAAGCGCGGTATGCAAACCAACATGACATACCACGGTAAGCAAGTGGCGGTAACTTATGAGCTGCCAATGGCAGAAGTGGTGCTCGATTTCTTTGACCGTTTGAAATCTACGAGCCGTGGTTTTGCATCGCTTGATTACAACTTTAAGCGTTTCCAGGCCTCAGACATGGTGCGTGTTGATATTCTAATTAACGGTGAACGTGTAGACGCGTTAGCAGTAATTACGCACAGAGAAAACTCTCAAGGCCGTGGTCGTGAGCTGGTCGAAAAGCTTCGCGAGCTTATTCCACGACAAATGTTCGATATCGCTATTCAGGCGGCTATCGGTAACCATATTGTTGCAAGAAGTACAGTTAAACAGCTACGTAAAAACGTAATCGCGAAGTGTTACGGCGGTGACGTAAGCCGTAAGAAGAAACTACTTCAAAAGCAGAAAGAAGGTAAAAAGCGAATGAAGCAAGTGGGTAATGTTGAATTGCCACAAGATGCGTTCCTTGCAGTATTGAAGGTGGGCAAATAATGGCGAATTACTTCTCCTTGATTTTGGTGGCACTCACCTTAATAACAGGATTAATCTGGCTAGTGGATAGCCTAGTGTTTGCACCAAAGCGAAAAGCACGTTTACAGGCTGCGGCAACCGCAGAAGGAGCGGGCTATGGAGAAGATCCTCAACTGCCGTACCTTGTTGATACTTCGCAACAGATTTTTCCTGTTATTGCTTTCGTATTGGTATTGCGTTCGTTTTTATATGAACCATTTCAAATTCCTTCAGGCTCAATGATGCCCACTCTGTTAGTGGGTGACTTCATTTTGGTTGAAAAGTTTGCCTATGGCGTGAAAGACCCGGTTTTCAGAAGTAAGCTTATTGAAACTGGCGTTCCAGAGCGTGGTGATGTGGTGGTTTTCAAGTACCCTGAAGAGCCTTCAATAGACTACATTAAGCGCGTGATCGGTTTACCGGGCGATACTGTGGTTTATCAAAACAAACAGGTTTATATCAAACCGAAGTGTGAGACTGGCAACAACTGTCCTAAATTGAAAGCCGTACCGCTTACGTTCCAAGAGCGTGGTGAGTTCGTACAGGACATGGCGCAGCTTATGCGTTACACCGAAGATTTAGGCACAGTAGAGCACGACATTTTGCGCCACCCAGTACGCGAGATATCGCCGGTTAATTTTTATACCCAGCCTGGAACGCGCAGCAATGAGTGGATTGTGCCAGAAGGTCAGTATTTCGTGCTAGGCGATAACCGTGACAACAGCCGCGACAGCCGTTTTTGGGGTTTTGTGCCAGATGCAAACTTGGTTGGAAAAGCGGTGGCGATTTGGATTTCATTTGAATTTGAGCGCAGTCCGTCAGACTTCCTTCCAACTTGGGTACCAACAGGTGTTCGATTTGAGCGAGCAGGTGGCATTCATTAATGCAGGGAATTGATAAATATCGTCGTCTGTACAAGGCGATAGGCTACACATTTACCAATGAAGCTTTATTGGAACAAGCACTTACTCATCGCAGTGCGGCTAAACAGCACAATGAGCGACTAGAATTTTTAGGTGACGCTATTTTAGGCATGATTGTTGGGGAAACGCTGTTTAAGCGATTCCCAACTGTGCCAGAAGGCAAACTCACACGAATGCGCTCTACTTTGGTTAAAGGAGACACACTGGCAGAACTTGCAAAGGAAGCCAGTGTGGGTGAACTACTTAACTTAGGGCCCGGTGAGCTCAAAAGCGGTGGTCATCGTAGAAGTTCGATTTTAGCCGATGCAGTTGAAGCTATTTTAGGGGCTATTTACCTCGATTCCGGTATGGATGAGGTACGCGGTGTTATAGACCGTTTATGGGAAACCCGCATAAACAAACTAGACCCTAATGCCCACCCTAAAGACAGCAAAACTCGTCTTCAAGAGTTTTTACAAGGTCGTAAACAAGCGCTGCCAACCTATGAGGTGTTGTCTATTTCAGGGAAAGATCACGCACAAACATTTGAAGTTAGCTGCAAGGTAGAAAGCTTACCAGAAGCCGTAGTGGCATCTGGCAATAGCCGCCGAAAAGCAGAACAAGAAGCTGCTCGTTTAACATTGGAGAAGCTTGATGACAACGCATGATGAATCGAATTTGCCTGAAATGCCCGATATTCAAACTCGCTGTGGCCTAGTTGCCATAGTCGGTCGCCCTAATGTGGGTAAATCGACCTTGCTCAATCGCTTGCTAGGTCAAAAAGTAAGTATTACGTCGCGTAAGCCGCAAACTACTCGCCACCGTATTCTTGGTATAGACACCGACGGTGATTATCAAGCGATTTACGTTGATACCCCTGGGCTTCACCAAGACGAAAAGCGCGCGATTAATCGCTACATGAACCGCGCGGCATCAAGCTCTTTGGCTGAAGTTGGCCTTGTGCTTTTTGTTGTCGAAGGCGATCGATTCAACGCCGAAGATGAAATGGTATTAAGTAAGGTTAAACAAGCAAACCTTCCTTGCTATCTCATCGTAAACAAGATGGATAAGGTTGAAGATAAAGAAAACTTTATGGTTCACCTTAAAAAGCTTGGCGAAAAGCACCCGTTTGAGCACATGATCCCTATCAGTGCTAAACAGGGCCGAATGGTTGACGAAATTAGAGAGTTGGTGGCCAAGTCGCTACCTAAAAGTGAGTTTTTCTTCCCAGAAGATTACATTACTGACCGCTCAAGCCGTTTTATGGCTGCTGAAATCATTCGCGAAAAGCTTATGCGCTTTACTGGCGATGAATTGCCTTACTCTACTACTGTGGAAATTGAGCAATTCAAAATGGCAGACAATGGTGTTTATCGTATCAGCGGTCTGATTTTGGTAGAGCGTGAAACCCAAAAACGCATGATCATCGGCAAAGGCGGAAAGCATTTGAAAACCATTGGTGAGCAAGCGCGTAAAGATATGGAAAACTTGTTCGACAACAAAGTATTTCTAGAACTTTGGGTGAAAGTGAAACAAGGCTGGGCTGATGATGAACGTGCTCTACGCTCTCTAGGTTACGGTGACGACAGTAACTTCTAGTTCACGCTAATATTATCTTTATAACGCTAGTTAGCTGTAACTGGCGTTATATTAGCACGTTATATTAGCAAAGATAGTGAGTCAGCATTTTCGCCAAGTGGCGTAGCCGTATGGTTTGTGGGCAACTACCTCAGTTAGATGCGCTTATGTGAGCATTTACACGGTGGTTTATTTACTCGGTTTCAACATCTCTAGCAGGCACAACAACTTCTTTTTAGGAGCGGTATATGGCAATTTCAGATATGCGCAGGCAGTACTCAAAGGGCAGTTTGAGTGAGTCAGATATTACTTCAAGTCCATTTATCATGTTCGATAAATGGTTAAAAGACGCCATAGACGCCGGAATTCCTGATCCTACTGCAATGACGGTTGCCACCGTCGATGCCAGCGGCCAACCCTCTCAGCGTATCGTTTTGTTAAAAGATGTCAGTGAAAAGGGCTTTGTGTTTTTCACTAACTTAGGCAGCCGTAAGGCACAAGAGTTAGCGGTAAACCCTAAAGTGTCGTGCCATTTTCCCTGGTTTTTTATGGAGCGTCAGGTTCGTGTATGTGGAAGCGTTGAAAAGCTTTCTGTTTCTGAGAATGCTGCTTATTTCTTTTCGCGACCGAAAGACAGTCAGCTAGCAGCGTACGCGTCAAAACAAAGCAAACCTATTGGCAGCAGGGAGCTTCTACTGACCCAGTTTAAGCAATTAAAAGATAAGTTTGCTAACAAAGAGCTTCCCGTGCCGGACTTTTGGGGCGGTTTCAGGATCGTGCCTCATCAAATTGAGTTTTGGCAAGGTGGAGAAGATAGGCTACATGACCGCTTTGAATACAACAAAACTGAAGATGGCGCGTGGGTAACACAGCGCCTTATGCCGTAGGGAATAAGTTCACCTTTCGTTCCCGCTAAATTACTTCTCTAGAATATGAGCCCGTTTAACTATTGAGCTTGTAGATAGCGTGCGGAGAGATAAGTAACAAGGAGGCGTCTAAATCGTGATTGATAGCCATTGCCATCTCGACTTGCTTGCACAAAAGAAAGATCTTAGAGTTGCATTAGAAAGTGCCAAAGCCGCAGGGATTACTCGCATCATGGCGCCTAGCATTAACCCCGAATCTTGGCAGGCGTTACAAGCGCTCAGTGAACGCTACGAAAGTCTTTTATCTATAGATACTGCGCTTGGGCTTCACCCTTATTTTTTGACTGGCAGCGAGCTTGAAAAGCCAGAGCAAACACTCAAGGAGAGTCTTCGTCAACTTGAAGACGCTACGGCTAAGTTGCACCCTTCGGTAAAAGCCTTGGGGGAAACAGGTTTCGATGGGCATATAAGCGTGCCATTAGCGCTTCAAAAGGAAGCGCTACATAACCACTTGAAACTTGCCGATAAAGTATCGTTACCCGTAATTTTACATCACAGAAAAAGTCATCATCTGCTAGTTGAAGCATTGAAGCAAACCAAATACCAAGGTATAGGCGTTGTACATGCTTTTTCAGGAAGTATTGAAGCGGCCAAAGAGTATATTGAAAGAGGGTTTTACCTAGGTATAGGCGGTACGATTACCTATGAGCGTGCTCAAAAAACACGAAACACCCTTGGTTTTTTGTTAGAACATCATTTTGATAAATTGCTTTTAGAAACGGATGCCCCTGATATGCCCATGTGCGGTAGACAAGGAGAAGCAAACGAACCTCGTTATTTATCAGATGTCGTTGATGTTATAAGCGACCGCTATGGCATGTCACATAAAGAAATAGTGTCCACCACCACAGCGAACTACACTCGACTATTTGATATTGATGCTGGAAGTGAAGCATAGACTTCCAAATTAGCTATCTAGCGCTTCTCTTTATTTCTTTTTGATTCGATTACCTGAATAAACCATGGGCGAGATTTATAAAAGGCCCGGGTTAGGTAAATACCTAGCATGAGCGCTAAAAAGACGAGAATACACGCAATAAGAGCAAGCTGGTAACGCAATGTCAGTGGACTTTCGAGGACAGCCTGCGTGTTCATGTGAATATTCACATAACCTAGTAAATTTTCATTATCGTCAGTGATAACGCCAACATAGGTTAGCGGCGTTACACTTTGCGACTGACTCATCGACACCACACTGGCAATTTGAGGCAAAGGAGCAATATACCTCCCGTCCTTATCAAACACAGACAAGGCAAGAATGTGTGGCTCGTCGACCAAAATAGAGGCGACACTTTCAATATACTCCCGTTGAGTGAGAGTATCAGATAGCGCGGAATCTACATTGTTCTCAGTTTCCTGATTCGAAAGTGCGTCAGCGATAAAGGCAGGTTGTAGCAGTTTTGCATACTGCCTTGCTATGCTCTCACCAGAGAAGCGAGTTTGCACGGTAAGCCAGTCGTTTTGGTATTGTTGGAATAACAGAAGCAATACCACTATCAAAGCAAACACCGCACTCACTACTATTGTGTGGAACAATCGCTTTAGAACTGTGTACAACGAATGCGAGTCATTCTTTGTTTGTGAAGCTGCTTTGCTTAGCCCGTCTACCAATTCGCTTTTCCATAAAGTCACGAGGGTTGCCTAACAGTAGGATAATTCGAAATAATTTAAAAGGAGATATTTTATTAGTTAGCCTAATTGGTTAGCATTAGAGCACCATTTGCCAATCACCGCAGTTTCTGTGTGCGTTATGAAAGACACTCTTCTTAATAATATCGATAATGACGATATCCATTTAGCTTCTTTTTTGTCTCATGTAGTTAGCAATAGTCACAACGACAGTGCGTATTCACATACGTTAACCGTTATTGGTCAAGCTGTAACACCTTATCTACTGCACAGCGTTTTAATTAAACTCAACGATGTGTTTACTCCTTCTAGCGCTGCGTTCCATCATTTACACAAGCAAATGGGGGATGATGTAATAGAAATTAGAGGTGCTTTGCAAAACACTGAACTTGAGCAGATTAAGCCACTGCTGGGCGACGTATCCAAGGCATATAATGTTGATGTTGGTTTGCAGGGCTCTCGCCCCTCATTGTCTGAGCCAGGACTACTGGTCATGGACATGGATAGCACTGTCATCGCGATTGAATGTATCGATGAAATAGCTAAATTGGCGGGTGTTGGCGAGCAGGTGGCAGAAGTTACCGCTAAGGCAATGCGTGGAGAAATTGCGTTTAATGATAGCTTAACGCATAGAGTGGCCTGCTTGGAAGGCGTGCCAGTTAGTCACCTTAATCAAATTCGTGACAGCATACCTATCATGCCCGGCATTCAAGCCTTGCTTACTCACTTGAAACAGCATAATTGGAAATTAGCGATCGCCTCAGGTGGATTCACCTTTTTCGCTGACCACCTAAAAGCAAGGCTTGGACTCGATTTTGCCATTTCTAACACGCTTGCGGTGAAAAACGAGCAGCTGACTGGAAAAGTAGAGGGTGAAATTGTCAATGCAGACGTTAAGGCGCGAACCGTAAACGCCCTTGCCGAGAAGTGGCAAATTTCAGCCAAACAAACCGTTGCTATGGGTGATGGAGCTAACGATTTGGTCATGATGGCTGAATCAGCGCTAGGCGTGGCGTGTCACGGTAAGCCACTGGTTAATGAAAAGGCGGATGTGGCAATCCGCATTGGCAGTTTACATAGCCTTCTGTATTTTCTAGACAAGTAGTTAGCGAGAGTCTGTAATACAAGCGTTAGTTTTGGGGCAATAAAACTAGCGCTTCACACTTTATCGGTTACCTTTCACCAGCCACAAGTTTCCAAAATCTTGTGATTAAAATCCTCCCGTGATGGGTCTTAACCTACGGGCTCATTTAAATTGATAGGCTTTGCGATTTCACTACGCGTTGCGCGCAATAGCTTTAGGTTGAACCGCACTTTTTAACGTTTTATTTGCCGTGATGTCTTCCACTGTAAAGCCGTATCTTATAAGTACTTCATCTGTGACATCGACTAGGTGAGAGCACGCTGCAATACTCCACATTTTCTTCTCTAGCTCACGGGCCCGGTGCATGGCGTACATGGTGACGTAATTGATTTCCGTTTGCAGCATGGTCATGTCTGGCTTGCCAGTTGTGGTTAGCATGACATGAATAGCTACGAACTGGCCGCGAACCATAGCTTCTCTAATAAACGCTCGGCGCTGCTCGTTATTTTCGAATTTATCGGAATAGCGAGGAATGATCGCCATTCGCGGCTCTTTTTGTGATGCATCGAATGAGATAAATAATTCCTGTCGCAACGGCATATTTTCAAGCTTAACGGCCTTAATGCCACTTTGTACAAAAGGTATATCTTGTTTTCTGTCTCTAAAGAGAAACTCTAAATTCACTTGCCCACGTTCGGCGTATTGCGTGGTTAGGGTGGTTATGCGTTCGTCCTGCTTTCCGACAATACAAGCCTGTGGAGTGTAGCGAACACCTTCCTTACTCATTAAGAAGGATAGGGAAGTAGCGTTTCGCGCATTAATACAACGAAGCGCCTGTCCCATGCCTGGTACTTCTTCTTCGTCGTTCTCTACTTTAAGGCTGCCTTTGTTCTTTTTAATCAGTTCTTCAAAGAAGTTTCTAGCACTTTTGCCTTCGTCGCCCGGCATAGTTTTTAAATGAAGAATGTTCTTGTCGACGTTGTGATAAATGATTTCGTATTGCAAATGCATGACATCAAAGGAACTGGCAATTTCTTGCAGACGAGGGAAGGCGACTTCTACTTTGCCCTCTAAATTACCTTTATATTCTTTGCTCAACTCTATACGAAGTCCAAGTCCATGCACCGAAATATCTTCGCTGATCCCTTTGTGCACCAGTTCTTCATTATTGAAGCGAGCTTCAATTTGGGTTCTCAGCTGATAGCGACTTTCAATGCGTTGCTCTTCATATTTAAACCTGACAACCTGAACATTCGAAGGAGCGCGATTGCGCGGATGCCCAAAATTTCGCAGATGAGAGAGGTTTTCTCGATTAAACTTAAACTCGTTGTAGGTCTCTTGCCCTGTTACTGAGGTTACATCGGTTACGTGTGCCAAGAATCGCAGGTTTTTCAGCTTTGACATTAGTCGAGCCGATGGCGGAGTGTTCAGTTTTTTAACTTTATTACCTACAGAATCCGGAATGGAAAGCGGAATATGGGCCTGCTCAGGGTCAACCTCTGTTAAGGTTATTTTAAATACCCGCCAACTCGCTTTTTTAGAGCCAAACCCTAAAAATACTCGGGTTAGTACGTCTTTTTGCAAGAGTTCCTCGTAAGACGCTGAGTAAAAGTAGACCTTGTCGTTCTGCAAATGAGTAAAACTAAATACGAAAATCTCTCTTACTTCTTCTGACTTCTGCAATACGCGCATAAGCCTTTCCTGGGTGAGTAAGAAGTTCAATCGACAGTTATCGTCTTCGTCTTGCCAATACTGCACGGTTTCGCGGTTCACTTCGTTAACCATAGCAAACCGGGGAACCAGCGTTTTATTAATGACGTCTATATACACCGGCAGCGTGGGGCTACGCGGCGAAAAGTACTGCTCACAAATCTTACTGGTAATCGCCTCAATCGTATTGCTCATATTAACTTTATATCGGCGTTTATTGCCGTGTATAAAGCTTTCTAAGAATTTGTCGAATGCGGGGCTTGGCTTTTCTTTATCTCGTTGCAAGGCAAGATAGTTAACATCGTTTTTAGTTATTATCTTTACGAGCTTATATGCAATGCCATTCTTTTTGTCCATGGCAAATTCATTCTCTAAGCCCCTAAAGAATATAAACAGCGTTTCTCCTTTTTTGAAAAACGCGTCTTTAGAGAGTTTTACCTGTAAGCCTTCAAGAGATATATCAACACTCAAACCGCGCATTGATTGATTGGCGCTATTAAATAATTCTACCGCCACAGCGAAGTTCATGCGTTCAGTGTTGCGCTGTCTGTAATCAAGCAGGTTTACGGTAGGAACTTTAAACTGCTCCAATACTGCTGAGCGCTTTTTGAGTTCAGGATTTTCTTTATCAGCGCGTTCTTGTGCGAGTTCTTTTTCGCGCATTAAGCGAAAGTTGTTTTCGGTGTTTTGTACCGCTTCGTAAACACCGTAAGTATATCGGCCAAATACCCTCAACTGCTCTTCAAACTTGTCAACAGCGACGTCATCCATGTAATGGCTACGTCCTTCGTGTACATATTTATTGCACTTTCCGTCAACATGACCACGCAAGTCTATGGTGCGCATACAGGGTTTGGCTAGGCGTTTCACTTCCATTTTGATGAGGAAGCGCTTTTCTTTCGGCACATCAGATGCAGTTTGAAGCAATACCTGGTTAAACTCAGGCTCATTAACCATGGGCTTTAGCTGTTCAATAATATCAGCATATTGCTTTAAATCTTGACTCATGAATGCGCAACTTTGTTGTTTAGTATCATTATTTTAGTTGTTATCGGCAAATCAGCAAAACTCATTAACCCGTAAAATCGTTATACTTTTGTACCAGTTTTACTGGAGGAGAACTGACCTTAGGTTTGTGCTTAATTCACCGTTGTTAAGTGTTAGAATACTCTTTTTAAGCAATGGATAAAACTGGAATATGGCAAAACGTAAAACTGCTTACGTGTGTTCTGACTGCGGTGCAGAGTTCCCTCGCTGGCAAGGTCAATGTTCAGAGTGTAAAGCGTGGAATACGATAAGTGAGTTTGTGGTTGCAAGTGCCAAAAGTGTCGCACGCCAAACCACGTCAGGCTATGCTGGGCAAACCGCTGCCAAAATTGAGACATTAAATGCAATAGATCTCGAATCACTACCGCGTTTCTCGTCAACATTTAAAGAGCTAGATAGAGTGTTAGGGGGCGGAATAGTCCCTGGGGCAGCTATGTTAATTGGTGGATCGCCAGGAGCGGGTAAGAGTACGCTTCTGCTTCAAGTAATGTGTCAGATGGCAAAAAGTGAAACCGCGCTTTATGTCACGGGGGAAGAGTCGCTTCAGCAAGTCGCCATGCGAGCAAAGCGCTTAAATCTACCTGACGACAAGCTGATGATGTTAGCCGAAACAAACGTGGAAACTATCTGCGATTTAGCCCTTACGAAAAAGCCTAAAATTATGGTTATCGACTCTATTCAGGTGATGCACGTGTCAGACGTTCAGTCTGCGCCAGGCAGTGTGTCGCAAGTACGAGAAAGCGCGGCGTATTTAACACGCTTTGCCAAGCAAAATCATATTGCTATGTTCATTGTTGGCCATGTAACAAAAGACGGTAACTTGGCGGGTCCGAAAGTTCTTGAGCACTGTATCGACAGCTCTATGATGCTGGAAGGAGAAAGTGATGGTCGCTACCGTACGCTTCGAAGTCATAAAAACCGCTTTGGTGCGGTAAATGAGCTCGGCGTGTTTGCCATGACAGAAAAAGGCCTTAAAGAGGTAAGCAACCCATCGGCCATATTCTTAAGTCGAGGTGACAATGAAACGCCAGGGTCTAGCGTTATGGTTATCTGGGAGGGCACCCGCCCGTTACTTGTAGAAATACAGGCGTTGGTAGACTATTCACAGATGTCGAACCCAAGGCGAATCGCTGTAGGGTTGGATCAGAACCGTTTGTCGATGCTGCTCGCGGTTTTGCATCGCCATGGCAATGTGCAAATGAACGATCAAGACGTTTTTGTCAACGTGGTAGGCGGTGTAAGAGTATCAGAGACCAGTGCAGACTTAGCCTTATTATTGGCCATGATTTCAAGCTTTAGAAATCGCTCGCTGCCCAGAGATTTAATTGTATTCGGCGAAGTCGGGCTAGCCGGCGAGATTCGCCCGGTTCCTAACGGAACGGAACGCATTATCGAAGCAGCGAAACATGGTTTTAAGCGGGCGATCGTGCCAAAAGCCAATGCGCCTAAGCAAGCCATTAATGGTATGAAAGTGGTGCCGGTAGCGCGCTTATCTGAGGCGTTAGACGCGCTTGAGTAATGCGGAAGGCTCAACATTTAAGTAAAGTGTTGACGGTGCCTGTTAAATTGAAAGGCCTATTAAATGGGCCTTTCCTGCATTAAACGAGTGAAACGCGTTTTTTAAAGGTTAATGTGGCGCCTGATAAACCGCATCAACTAATGCATTCAGGTCTTTCTCTTCAATACTGGCGTCGTCGCTGTTTAAAGTAATTAAACGGCGAAGGGCGCTAATGCTGTCTACATCCATTCGCTCAACTTTACAGCCTAATGAAACCCGTTCTTTTCTACTGTCGGCATGACGATACAACTGCGAAATAGAAAGGGTTATTACAGGACTGTCTTCATTTGCTTGGAAGGTAGCAGTGTAAGGGTCGTGACTGTCAAAAGGTAAGTGTGACAACGCCGTTTCGGTAGCTTGAAGTTTAATGCCTTGAAGCGATACGTCGCTGACTACCACATCAATACTAACGTCATTGTGTGCCAGTGTGCCATTTACATTCAGTGACACCCGTTGAAATTGGCGCTTATCCGTCATTTTTCAAATACCCAGTTATCATTAACGCTGTTATATCAGTCCGCGTAGATAATTGCCCACTGAGTGGGTAATGACCTATGCGGACTGGTATTAGTATTGGCTAATTTGCGTGGGTTCGCAATGAAAAGCGAACAAATAAAAAAGCCGCTATCAGCGATAGCGGCTTTAGGCGTAAAGCAGAGATACAGATCTTACATCTCTGAATTTGTGTTATTTAGACATACGCTTATATTTAAGGCGGTGCGGTTCAACCACATCTTGTCCAAATTCTTGCTTCAACCAGCTTTCGTAGTCTGAGTAGTTACCTTCGAAGAAGTTGATGTTACCTTCATCGCGGTAATCCATAATGTGTGTTGCTACACGGTCTAGGAACCAACGGTCGTGCGAGATAACCATGGCACAGCCTGGGAACTCCAACAACGCGTTTTCCAAGGCGCGAAGTGTTTCTACGTCTAGGTCGTTGGTTGGCTCATCCAGTAGCAATACGTTACCGCCTGCTTTAAGCAGTTTCGCAAGGTGAACACGGTTACGCTCACCACCTGACAAGTCTTTGATGAACTTCTGCTGGTCGGTGCCTTTAAAGTTAAAACGGCTGCAGTAGGCGCGGCTGTTAATTTCAAAGTTACCAATGCGAATGATATCTTGTTCGTCAGAAATTTCTTTCCACACGGTATTGTTTTCGTTCATGTGGTCGCGGAACTGTTCTACCGCAGCAATTTGAACGGTTTCACCTAAATCGATGGTGCCTGAATCAGGTTGCTCAGCACCGGTAAGCATTCTGAACAAGGTTGATTTACCAGCGCCGTTAGGGCCTACGATACCTACAATGGCACCCTTTGGTACTTTAAACGTTAAGTCGTCGATAAGTACGCGATCGCCATACGACTTTTTAAGGTTGCTTACTTCAATAACCTTGTCACCTAAGCGTTCACCTGGTGGAATGAAAAGCTCATTGGTTTCATTACGCTTTTGGTAATCGCTGGTAGATAGTTCTTCAAAGCGGGCCATACGAGCTTTACTTTTAGCATGACGACCTTTCGGGTTTGAGCGTACCCACTCAAGTTCCTGTTTCATGCTCTTCATACGCGCCGTTTCGGTACGCTCTTCTTGCTCAAGTCGGTTTTCTTTTTGCTCCAACCAAGAAGAGTAGTTACCTTCCCACGGAATACCTTCACCACGGTCAAGTTCTAAAATCCAACCTGCAACGTTATCAAGGAAGTATCTATCGTGGGTAATAGCGACTACCGTACCTTCATAATCGTGAAGGAAACGCTCTAGCCATGCGACTGATTCTGCGTCTAAGTGGTTAGTGGGTTCGTCTAGAAGCAACATTTCAGGCTTTTCTAGAAGTAGGCGGCACAGCGCTACACGGCGGCGTTCACCACCAGATAGTTTACTAACGTCCGCATCCCACGCTGGAAGGCGAAGGGCATCAGCAGCACGCTCTAATGCATTTTCTAAGTTGTGGCCATCTTTGGCTTGAATAATGGCTTCTAGCTCACCTTGCTCTTTTGCAAGGGCGTCAAAATCAGCGTCTGCTTCTGCATAAGCTGCATATACTTCATCTAGGCGAGTTAATGCGTGTTTAACGTCGGCTACGGCTTCTTCTATATTGCCGCGAACATCTTTTGTTTCATCAAGCTGAGGCTCTTGTGGAAGGTAGCCCACTTTTAAGCCCGGTTGAGGACGCGCTTCACCTTCGATGTCGGTATCTACGCCGGCCATAATGCGAAGTAAGGTAGATTTACCTGCACCGTTTAGACCTAGCACACCAATTTTGGCGCCTGGGAAAAAGCTAAGTGAGATATTTTTTAGAATGTGTCTATTAGGTGGGACGATTTTGCCCACGCGATGCATACTGTAAACGTATTGCGCCATGCTCTATCCTCGCTGAATAAGCGGTGAAAAATAAAAAAGTGATTGTGGTCTATTCTACTCGTAACAGGGTAGTTTGTGCCAGTTACTTACGCTTAGTGTATTTGTGCTTGGCGATATTTTAATCACTCATGCCAAAAAGATCGATTTATGCATCGGTTGGCGAGTTGATTTAAGGTAAACTTGTTTTTATAAGCATGAGTAAACATGGGCTTTAGGGTGAGCTAGCAAACAGCAATAAAGAACCCAAAGCGATAGACTCAACACTATTCATATCTCTGAACAGGTAATTATGATGACCGCTATGAGTAAACGCACATACAGTCTGGAAGAGCTTGCCAAACATGTAAGTGGGGAAGTGCAGGGCGATGGAAACATTACTATCTCTGCAGTAGGTACGTTATCTGGTGCAGCATCGCACCAAATTTCGTTTCTGACCAATCCTAAATACAAGCCGC
Source organism: Alteromonas sp. G4i13 (assembly GCF_054960505.1). Taxonomy (NCBI): domain Bacteria; kingdom Pseudomonadati; phylum Pseudomonadota; class Gammaproteobacteria; order Alteromonadales; family Alteromonadaceae; genus Alteromonas; species Alteromonas sp. G4i13. The sequence goes on from NZ_JBHNYX010000023.1 coordinate 59,913, forward strand.
AGTTAAAAGATACTCAGGCTGGTGCGGTAATTCTGCACAAAAACTTAAAAGATGATAGCCCAGTTCCAGCGTTGGTTGTAGCAAACCCTCATGCAGCGTTCGCCCTCATCGCTCAGTTGTTTGATACTACCCCTGCGGTAGCGACAGGTATTGCTGAGTCAGCGGTAATTGCGCCATCTGCCCGCATCGGCAGTGATGTATCGCTAGGCCACAATGTAATCATTGAAGAGAACGTGGTTTTAGGCGATAGAGTTACTGTAGGCGCGAATACGGTTATTCGTAGAGGCACCCATATTGGTGAAGGCTGTACTATTCACCCGAACGTAACTATCTATCATGACGTAGTAATTGGTAAGCGCGTGACAATTCATAGCCAAACGGTGATTGGTGCGGCAGGCTTTGGTTATGCAAACGATAAAGGCGTTTGGATCCCTATTCCACAAACAGGGTCGGTTCGCATTGGTGACGACAGTCAGATTGGCGCAAGCAGCAGCATTGACCGCGGCGCCATGGAAGATACGATTTTAGGCACTAACGTTATTATCGATAACCAAGTACAAATTGGCCACAACTGTATTATTGGTGATCACTCTTGTATTTGCGGCGCTACAGGTATTGCTGGTAGCTGTCATATCGGCAAGCACGTTATTATCGGTGGTGGAGTGGGCATTAATGGCCATATTAGCATTTGCGATAATGTTCAGGTGACTGGCTATACCATGATTGTACAAGATATCACTGAACCGGGTGTTTATTCTTCTGGCCAGCCAGCACAAACCAACCGTGACTGGCGCAAAAATACGGTTCGCCTTGCCAAAATTGGTAGTTTATTTGACCGTGTTAAAGCCCTGGAAAAACAGGTCTGATCTCGCGCTGGCGCAGGTATTTCGTTAAACCTGCGCCATTTATATTAATTTGGTCACAAAGCGGTATACAAGCCCCCGAAAATGACTAGAATATGGCTCGAATTTGAGCAATCAGTGCGTAACGCCATATAAAAACCGCAGTTAAGGAGCCCCCATGTTTTCTCGCGAAATGAATATAGCCGACTTCGATCCTGAATTAGCCGATGCAATGTCTAAAGAGGTTGAGCGTCAAGAACATCACATAGAGCTAATTGCCTCTGAGAACTACTGTAGCCCACGTGTAATGGAAGCACAGGGTTCGCAGCTTACTAACAAGTACGCGGAAGGCTACCCAGGCAAGCGTTACTACGGTGGTTGTGAGCACGTAGACGTTGTTGAACAACTTGCTATCGATCGTGCAAAAGCACTATTCGGTGCAGACTACGCGAACGTTCAACCGCACGCTGGTTCACAAGCTAACTCTGCCGTATTCATGGCACTACTTGACGCAGGCGATACGGTATTGGGAATGAGCCTTTCTGAAGGTGGTCACCTTACTCACGGTTCACACGTAAACTTCTCTGGTAAAACCTACAATGCTGTTCAGTATGGTCTGAACAAAGAAACCGGTGAAATCGATTACGCTCAGGTTGAGGCACTTGCTAAAGAGCACAAGCCGAAAATGATTATCGGTGGTTTCTCTGCGTATTCTGGCATTGTTGATTGGGCAAAATTCCGTGAAATCGCTGATAGCGTTGGCGCTTACTTGCTCGTAGATATGGCGCACGTAGCAGGACTTGTAGCAGCGGGCGTTTATCCAAACCCGCTTCCTCACGCTCACGTGGTAACAACGACTACTCATAAAACCCTTGCTGGCCCACGTAGTGGTTTAATCCTTTCTTCATGCGGCGATGAAGCGATTTACAAAAAGCTAAACAGCTCTGTATTCCCAGGCAACCAAGGTGGCCCTCTTTGCCACGTGATCGCAGCTAAAGCGGTTGCATTCAAAGAAGCACTACAGCCAGAATTTAAAGTGTATCAGCAGCAGGTTGTTGCAAATGCGAAAGCTATGGTTTCTGTAATGCAAGAGCGCGGTTATAACATCGTTTCTGGCGGTACTGACAACCACTTGTTCCTTCTTGACCTTATCGACAAGGACATTACCGGTAAAGATGCTGACGCAGCACTTGGTGCCGCAAATATTACGGTAAACAAAAACTCAGTGCCAAATGACCCGCGTTCACCATTTGTAACCAGCGGTCTTCGTATTGGTAGCCCAGCGATTACTCGCCGTGGTTTCAAAGAAGAACAAGCTAAGCAAGTTGCAACATGGATTTGCGACATTCTAGATAACATGGGCGATGAGTCTGTTATCAAACGTGTTCAAGACGAAGTGGTTGCACTTTGCGCACAATTCCCTGTTTATAAATAAATAGGTTTGTGTTTTATTGCGTACTTTGGTACTAATGCTGGACTAACTAGTCTAGGTTCAATTTAGATATCTAAGTACGCAATATTTAAGGATTATTCATGTTTTGCCCGTTTTGTTCAGAACAAGAAACAAAAGTCATTGATTCTCGTTTGGTTGCAGAAGGGCAACAGGTGCGTAGACGCCGTGAATGTATGGTGTGTCACGAGCGCTTCACGACCTTTGAAAGTGCCGAACTCGTGATGCCTCGCGTTATTAAACGCGATGGTTCTCGTGAACCGTTTAACGAAGATAAACTTCGTGCAGGCTTGCAACGCGCACTCGAAAAGCGCCCTGTGAGCACAGAAAAAGTTGAACAATGTATCCTCTCACTTAAGTCACAGTTGCGCGCAACCGGTGAACGCGAAGTGAGCAGTGAATTGCTCGGCAACCTAATTATGAAAGCCCTCAAAGAACTCGATAAAGTTGCTTATGTCCGGTTCGCCTCCGTTTATCGCTCTTTCGAAGATATTCGTGAATTCGGAGAAGAGATTGCACGATTAGGAGATTAAGTCGGCGACCTCTCAAACATCAGACACTTAGGGCTACAACAGGAATCCAAGTGAACCACGATACGGTTAAAAACGATTATTTTTGGATGGCAAAAGCCATTCAGCTTGCCCAACAAGGGCGTTTTACCACTTCTCCTAACCCTCGCGTAGGCTGTGTAATTGTTGACGAAAACAATCAATTGCTCGGTCAGGGATATCACATTCAAGCTGGTACACCCCATGCCGAAGTGCATGCATTAAGACAAGCATCTAACGCACGTCCGCAGGGCGCAAAGGGCGCGACGGCATACGTTACACTTGAACCTTGTAGTCATTTTGGTCGCACACCGCCTTGCGCTGTTGCCTTGGTAGAAGCAAAGGTAGCGCGTGTTGTTATTGCTATGACCGACCCGAATCCAAACGTATGCGGTAACGGTATTAGCATTCTGCAGGAAGCAGGCATCGAAGTGGTAAGCGAAGTGATGGCTGCTGAGGCCGCAGCGCTAAACCCTGGGTTTATTAAACGCATGCTTACCGGTAGGCCCTTTGTTCGCGTGAAATTAGGCATTAGCCTAGATGGAAAAATAGCCCTTCAAAATGGGGTAAGTCAGTGGATTACTGGTGCAGAAGCAAGGCGGGATGTGCAACAGTATCGTGCACAAAGTTGCGTAGTATTGACGGGTTCGGGTACGGTACAAGCTGATAATCCTAGCCTCTTAGTTCGTGAAAAAGAGGCTCAGTTTGAAAAGTATCCACTAGATCATATCCGCCAGCCAGCACGTGTGGTTGTAGATAGCAAAAGTAAGCTTAGTAGAGACTACACACTTTTTAACGACGGCAATATTACGTTCACGGCGACGTCACAGGCTCACCCAGACACCGCTACTCAGCACTATCTCCAACTGGACGAAAAAGACGGTAAACTCAATTTACATTCACTTATGTCAGCACTAGGCGATAAGCAATATAATGAAGTGTGGGTGGAAGCAGGCCCAGGCCTTACCGGTGCATTATTGCAAGAAGGGCTGGTGGATGAACTTATTTGCTACCAAGCGCCTAAGCTTTTAGGTGATAAGGGAGTCAGTATGGTTAATTTACCCGCGTTCACGTCGCTAAATGAATGTATTTCGCTTTCGCTTATTGAAAATCGTCAAGTGGGTAACGATATTAAGCTTATCTTCCGTCCTGATGTTAGCAACACCCGTGGTTAACGCGATTAAAGAGGAACTTTATGTTTACAGGAATTATTCAAGCGCTAGGTACAATCAAGAAGCTTGATAACCGTGGCAACGATATTCGACTTACCGTTTCATCGCCTACGCTTGATATGTCTGATGTCGCACTCGGCGACAGTATTGCGACCAATGGTGTTTGTTTAACAGTTACTGATATGGGCCCCGATTATTATTGTGCAGATGTGTCGGCAGAGACCATCAAATTAACGGGCTTTGCACATTACAGCGCAGGCTCTACGGTGAATCTTGAGAAAGCGATGCGTCCAAGCGACCGTTTAGGCGGACATATCGTTTCCGGTCACGTTGATGGTGTAGGCGAGGTTACACAAATCATTAAGCACTCAGACTACGTAGAGTTCTGGGTAAAAGCGCCAGAAGCCTTGGCTAAATATATTGCGCATAAAGGCAGTATCACCGTTGATGGTATCAGCTTAACTGTTAACGAAGTTAATGGCGCAGAATTTATGCTTTGGATCATTCCTCATACATTGCAAGAAACCATTATGGGAAGCTATAAAGTGGGCACAGCGGTGAACCTAGAGGTTGATGTTATTGCGCGCTATTTAGAGCGATTGATGCTGGGCGACAAAGCTGCCGAGCCAAAAAGCAAAGGCATTGACATGGCATTTCTTGCCGAGAACGGATTTTTAAGAAAATAACCCTACAAGAAGCACACAACATGGCATTTAACACTACACAAGAAATTATTGAAGACATTCGCCAAGGTAAAATGGTTATCTTGATGGATGACGAAGACAGGGAAAATGAAGGCGATTTGATAATGGCGGCAGAGCATGTGACGCCTGAAGCCATTAACTTTATGGTAACCCACGCTCGCGGTTTAGTGTGTTTACCAATGACGCAAGAGCGCTGTCGCACCCTGAATCTTCCGCTTATGGTGGATAAAAACGAAGCACAGTTTTCTACCAACTTCACTGTGTCTATTGAAGCGGCAACCGGCGTGACTACAGGCATTTCGGCGGCAGATCGCGCAACAACCATTAAAGCTGCTGTAGCGAAAGACGCGAAAGCGACAGACATTGTACAGCCGGGTCATATTTTTCCGCTAATTGCTAAAGACGGTGGCGTGTTAAACCGCGCAGGTCACACTGAAGCTGGTGTAGATTTACCGCGTTTGGCAGGGTTAGAGCCTGCTGGGGTTATTGTAGAAATCCTCAATGAAGACGGCACGATGGCCCGTCGTCCAGAACTAGAAAAGTTTGCTGAAAAACATAATCTTAAAATCGGCACCATTGCTGATTTAATTGAATATCGCAATCTCAACGAAACCACCATTCAAAAGGTCGCTCAATGCAATATGCCAACCGAGTATGGTGACTTCGAGCTTCACACGTTTAAAGACAGCATCGACAACCAACTTCATTTCGCACTTAAAAAAGGCGAAATTAAAGAAGATGAGCCGACACTTGTACGTGTACATCTTCACAATACGTTTAGTGATCTTCTTGGGTCTACCCGCGGTATTCATCGCTCAATGACGCTTGCAGATGGCATGCGCAAAATTTCAGAAGACGGTGGCGTATTGGTGCTATTAGGTAAAGAAGAGCATATTGAAAGTCAGGTACGCCGCTTTGCCGCAGAAGACCGAGGCGAACGTCCCACTGGCGCTGACTGGCAGGGATCGTCACGCACTATTGGTGTAGGCAGTCAAATTCTAGCATCAATGGGCGTACACAAAATGCGTCTTCTTAGTAAGCCAATTAAATATCACGCACTTTCAGGTTACGGCCTTGAAGTAGTGGAGTACGTGCACGACTAGTACTTAGCTGTAGGGCGGAGCTAAAGTGGATAGGGTTTGCGACCAGCACTCCCTTCCCACATTGAGTCAAGCTAACGTACCCGTTTACGAATAGTTGAAGTTAAAGAAACAATCGATTTAGTTTGGGCGCAGTTGTGGTATACTTCGCGCCGTTTTTTCTCGAGGAATGAATCCATGCAGGTAATTGAAGGTAATATCAGAGCAACCGGTAAGAAATTTGCTATCGTTGTATCACGCTTTAATAGCTTTGTAGTTGAAAGCTTACTTGAAGGTGCACTAGATACACTAGAGCGTCACGGTGAAGTGAGTGATGACGATATCACGTTAGTACGTGTACCTGGTGCTTACGAGTTACCTGTAGTAGCGAAGAAATTAGCTGAGAAAAAGTCATTTGACGCCATCATCGCACTAGGTGCGGTTATTCGTGGTGGTACGCCACACTTTGATTTTGTAGCAGGCGAATGCAACAAAGGTCTTGCGCAAGTTTCTCTTGAATACGGTGTACCCGTATCATTTGGCGTAATTACAACAGATTCAATTGAACAGGCTATCGAGCGTTCAGGAACCAAAGCGGGCAACAAAGGTGCAGAAGCTGCACTTGGTGCGCTGGAAATGGTTAACGTTATCGATGCTGTTGAAAAGCTTTAAGGTAAACATTAAGTGAAAGTTTCAGCTCGTCGTAAAGCCCGTGAACTCGCTCTGCAAGGCGTGTATTCATGGCAAATGAGTCACAACGATATTCAGCAGGTTGAACTGGCGCTAGCCACCAGTAACGACATGCAAAAGGTAGATATGGCGTATTTCCAAGCTCTGCTTCGCGGTGTTGCACACAACGCAAGTAAACTTGATACGACCATCAAGCCTTACCTTGGCCGTTTGCCTGAAGAGTTAGACGCTATTGAAAAAGCAATCTTGCGCATTGCGACGCTGGAACTGACCGAGCGCATTGACGTCCCTTACCGCGTAATTATTAATGAGGCGATTGAGCTTGCTAAAGCATTTGGTGCTGAAGAAAGTCACAAGTTCATTAATGGTGCACTGGACAAAGCAGTGCGCACATTGCGCAAAGACGAGCGCGACTAACCTTACCGTGGCGGCATGGACTGCCGCTAAAAGGGTTTAAAAATTACCGTGAAAGAATTTGATCTTATCGGCCGCTACTTTTCAAACAGCGGCCACAAACGCAAAGACGTTGTTATTGGTATTGGTGATGACTGTGCTGTAACAACGGTTCCTGAAAACCAACAGCTTGCCGTTACCACAGATACCCTGGTTGCAGGTGTGCACTTTTTGAAAGACGCACCGGCGAAGTCTGTTGCGTATAAAACAGTGGCGGTAAACTTAAGCGACCTTGCCGCAATGGGCGCAGAGCCAGCGTGGATTAGCTTATCTCTGTCATTACCGGAAGTGGACGAAGCTTGGCTAGATGACTTTGTTTCGGGCCTTTATGAGCTAACTCAGTACTATTCTGTACAGCTAATCGGTGGCGATACGGTTAAAGGTCCAATGGCGTTCACGATTACAGCTCAAGGCTTTATACCGCCGGGTTCTGAGCTAACGCGTAGCGGCGCTAAGCCGGGAGATTGGCTTTATGTCACAGGAACGCTTGGTGACGCAGGTGCAGGTTTAGACATCCTGCAAAATAAGCTGAGTGTAAGCGGTGAAGCGAAAGATGTCTTGGTAAATCGTCATTACTTCCCAACTCCTCGCGTAGCGGTGGGCACAGCTATCCGACGTATTGCAACGTCGTGCATTGATATCTCTGATGGTTTAATTTCAGATTTAGGTCATATCCTAAAAGCGTCTAATTGCGGTGCAAATGTTCATGTAGAGCGTTTACCGTTGTCACGAGCATTAACAAGCGCGGTTACACCAGAGCAAGCTATCGAATACGCGCTGTCTGCAGGCGATGACTATGAGCTTATCTTCACTGTAAGTGAAGAGCAGCGCGGAAGTCTTGAAACCTCGTTGGCAAGCACAAACGTGAAAGCCACATGTATTGGCCAATTAACCGGTCATAACGGCACACTTTCATTGCTCAAAGACAACGAAAAGTACACACCTGTTAACGTGTCAGGTTACGAGCACGCCTTTTAGGCGGCCTATTTGTCCGACAAAAGCAATAAAAAGGAAAAAGCATGCAGGCTGAGTTTCGCGCTAGAGTGAGTATGAAAAATCCCGTGCATTTTCTTGCACTAGGTTTTGGCAGTGGACTTATTCCTTTCATGCCGGGAACCTTTGGCTCACTTGCTGCGTTGCCCCTACTTATTGCCTGTAGCCAGATTTCCCTAATTTCCTTTATCGCGCTTACGCTGATATTCTCAGTTGTAGGCATTTACCTGTGTGGCAAGACTGCTGACGATATGCAGGTTCACGATCATGGCTCTATAGTGTGGGATGAAATAGCGGGCATGTTTGTGACCTTTCTGTTTGTACCTATTTCAGCGTCCTCTTTACTTGTAGGCTTTGTTCTATTCAGGCTTTTCGATATCTTGAAGCCTTGGCCAATAGGTATCATAGATAAGCGCTTACACGGCGGTACAGGCATTATGCTTGATGATCTTATCGCTGGCGCCATGGCATGCGGTTGTCTACATTTACTAATAGCGTTTTGGCCTGCCGCATTGGCTTTGTTTTAATTCATTACGAATATTCGCCGCCATTTTGTTAGACTTACCTCAAAGGAAAGCCAGTTGACGGTGAGCAAACTATTTACGAAAAAGCCCGCAAAATAGCGGGCTTTTTAATGTCTTAGTAATGATTTTAAAGCTTAATTAGTTAGCGCTTAAACTGCTAGCCGCCGCAATAATACCTTCAGCATCTAAGCCGTGCTCTTTGTACATTTCCTGCTGAGTGCCTTGCAATATAAAGCTATCAGGCAGCCCTAACATCTTCACCGCTTTTAATACGCCATTTTGCTGTAGGTGTTCAAGCACCGCACTGCCAGCTCCCCCCATAATACAGCCGTCTTCCAACGTAATAAGTGCACTGTGCTCACTGGCAGCTTTTAATACTGCGTCGCCGTCTAACGGCTTAATGAAACGCATGTCGATAACGGTAGCGTCAATCGCCTCTGCAGCTTCAAGCGCGTAGGGCAGTAGGCAGCCAAAGTTTAAAATGGCGATACTTTCAGACTTGCCTTTTGATGATTCTCGACACGTACGAGATTTACCAATCTCAAGCTCTGTCATAGCTTCGTCAGGCGTGACACCCATGCCAGCACCGCGAGGGTAACGAACAGCAGCTGGTTTTTGTAGCTTGTGACCCGTGTAGAGCATTTGACGACATTCATTTTCATCTGAAGGAGCCATAACCACCATATTCGGAATACAGCGAAGGAAAGCGATATCAAACGCCCCCTGGTGAGTAGGGCCATCTGCGCCAACAATACCGGCTCTATCAATGGCAAACAATACGGGTAAGTCTTGAATCGCCACATCGTGAATGAGCTGGTCGTAGGCGCGCTGCAGGAACGACGAATAAATAGCAACAACCGCATTCATACCGTCTTTGGCAAGGCCTGCGCCAAAGGTCACCGCGTGCTGTTCAGCAATCGCAACATCGAAATACTGCTCTGGAAAACGCTGAGAAAACTCAACCATGCCTGAACCTTCGCGCATGGCTGGCGTTACCGCCATTAGCTTAGGGTCTTGTGCCGCCATATCACACAGCCATTTCCCAAAGATTGCAGAGTAGGTAGGGGCTGAAGGCTTAGATTTTGGCAAAGCGTTGTCAGCCGGATTGAATTTTGGTACCGCGTGGAACTTGATAGGGTCTTCTTCAGCAACCGCGTAACCTTTACCTTTCTTGGTGACTACGTGAAGTAGCTGCGGGCCGTCAAACTTGCGCATATTGCGTAGCGTATCGACAACACCATTTACGTCGTGGCCATCGATAGGGCCAATGTAGTTAAAGCCAAGCTCTTCAAATATCGTGCCCGGGACAACCATGCCTTTAATGTGTTCTTCTGCACGGCTGGCAAACTCCTTAATAGGAGGTACATTGCTTAGCAGCTTTTTGCCGCCATCGCGTATAGAGTTGAAAAAGTTGCCTGTAAGCAAGCGAGCTAAGTGACTGTTCAACGCCCCTACGTTTTCAGAAATAGACATTTCGTTGTCGTTAAGTACAACTACCATGTCTTTCTTGATATCACCAGCGTGATTAAGGGCTTCAAACGCCATACCAGCGGTCATTGCACCGTCGCCAATTACCGCTACAACCTTTCTGTTTTTGCCTTCTTTTTCGGCAGCCACAGCCATGCCCAGCCCTGCACTAATCGATGTAGACGAATGACCAACTGCAAAGGTGTCGTAGTCGCTCTCAGGCGGCCATGGGAAAGGGTGCAGACCATTCTTTTGGCGAATGGTGCTCATGCGCTCTGCACGGCCTGTAAGGATTTTGTGCGGATAAGCTTGGTGACCTACATCCCACAGCAATCGATCGAAAGGGGTGTCGTACACATAGTGCAAAGCGACGGTCAGTTCCACTGTGCCTAAACCAGATGCAAAGTGCCCACTAGTTTGGCTTACGCTGTTAAGTAAGTACTCACGCAACTCATCGGCGAGCTCGCGTAATTTGTCTTGGGGCAACTGCCTCAATTTATCGGGTGTTTGCGCAAGCGCAAGCGTTGGGTAATGTTGGAGATCTAAACTCATGTACTTATTATCTTTTTCAACATGGCGCGTGGCTAATGGTCGCGTTTTACCAAAAGCTCGCTAAACGCAATTAAACTGTCAGTATTGTAGGGTAAACGCGCCAATGCTTGAAGTGCATTATCGTGAAGCATTTCTAATTCTTGTTTAGCGCCTGTAATACCAAGTTTGGCTGGAAAGGTATTTTTCCCTAACGCTTCGTCTGACCCCGCGGGCTTACCTAATTTTTCGCTACTGCCTTCCACATCTAAAATATCGTCTTGAACTTGGAAAGCTAGCCCAATATCCGCGGCATAAGCCATTAAGTCAATTTTAGTTTGAGGCAGTAAGCCTTCACTAACAATGGCGACCATTTCTACGCAGGCTTTTAACAATGCACCGGTTTTCAATCTATGCAGCTGTTTTAGTTCTTCTAGCGAGATGGTTTTGCCGGTGCTGGCTAAATCGATAGCTTGCCCACCGCACATACCTATGTAACCCGCACTTTTCGCAAGTACAGACAGTAACTGGCTACGCTTTGTTTCAGCATACGTGCTTAATGGCGCATCAGCTAACACTGTAAATGCAAGTGCCTGCAGCGCATCGCCAGCTAAAATAGCGGTAGCCTCATCAAAGGCGATATGGCAGGTTGGCATACCGCGGCGCAAGTCGTCGTCGTCCATGGCTGGTAAATCGTCGTGGACTAACGAGTAGGCGTGCACACATTCAATGGCCATACTAATAGCCATTTGGTCTTTTTTGGGCACGTCTAAGGTGTTACCTACTACTTGAACAAGTAGTGGCCGCATCCGTTTACCGCCAGCAAGTAAGGCGTGACGCATTGCGTCTTTCAAGCGCGGCGCGTAATCGGGTAATTCGTCAATTAATGTAAGAAGAGATGCATCAGTTTGCTGTTTAACTTGCTGATGCAAAGCAGAAAAATTCATAGATTGCCTGTTAGTTAAAAATGAACGATTTATGGCTGTTCACTTTCAGGAAGAGGATGGAGCGTTTCTTCGCCTTGTTCACTGAGCAGTATCTTTACTTTTTGCTCGGCGTTTTCAAGAGATTGTTGGCCTTGGCGGGAAAGTGCTATACCGCGCTCAAATTTTTCTAGTGCTTTATTAAGAGGCAGATCACCGCTTTCCATTTCGTTAACGATAGCTTCTAGTTCTGATAAAGTTTCTTCAAAAGACGCTGATGCTTTTTCTGTCGTCATAAAAACACTCAATATAGTGGCCAAAATACGTATACCGCGCACATTAACCGAGGGTTGCACAAGGGTCAAATGGTTTGTCCGTATATCGCCTATATCACAGTAACATAGCTTTTTTTTCATCCAGTTCAAAAGGCAACATACAAGCAAATTGTGCTATATTCGATGCAGGGTTCACTAACCTTTCAGAAGTAACCGTGTTATTTACTGTGAAGGAAAAAGTAAGGCGCTGAAAAAGCGCTAGGTATTTTAGTTTAGAAAAAAGACAAAGCTGCGCTTTTGCATAGAACCTACTTCATAATAAACAAATAAATGTGATATTTTTCAATAATGTCGTTTTAGTATTTCTATCTTTTGCCGATAGGGTATTTGTACACTAACAGCACTGACTGCGCATAAATGGGGAAGAGTGAGTGGATTTAGCAACCGTCATAGGTATGTTGGGCGCCATTGGTTTCATAGTGATGGCTATGATTCTGGGCGGCAGCTTGGGCATGTTCATCGACGTGCAATCAATACTTATTGTATTCGGGGGAACACTATTTGTTGTCCTATCTCAGTTTACGTTGGGTCAATTCTTCAGTGCGGGTAAAGTTGCTGGCAAAGCGTTCATGTTCAAAATTGAAACGCCTGAAGAGCTAATCGAGAAGATTGTTGAAATGGCAGATGCTGCACGTAAAGGCGGGTTTCTGGCATTAGAAGAAGCGGAAATTTCAAATGAGTTCATGCAAAAGGGTGTGGACATGCTGGTTGACGGTCACGACATTGAAGTGGTGAGAGAAACGTTAGCTAAAGATATTTCTATGACAACGGAAAGGCATGAGTTCGGCGCTTCTATATTTAAAGGAATGGGCGACGTAGCACCTGCGATGGGTATGATTGGTACTTTGATCGGTCTGGTTGCCATGCTTTCAAACATGGATGACCCTAAAGCTATCGGCCCTGCTATGGCGGTAGCGCTATTAACCACGCTGTACGGTGCCTTTTTTGCCAACGTCGTGTGTTTGCCAATTGCCTTTAAACTGGCGGTAAGAGCTGGAGAGGAGAAGTTAAACCAGAGTCTTGTTCTTGACGGTATTGTGGGTATTGCCGACGGCCAGAACCCACGTGTTATCGAAGGGGTATTAAAGAACTACCTTGCGGCGAGTAAACGCGGAAGCGCAGAGGAAGAGTAATGGCCGAAGAAGAATGCCCAAAATGTCCCCCCGAGGGACTTCCAGCCTGGATGGGAACCTTCGCAGACTTAATGTCATTGCTTATGTGCTTCTTTGTACTGCTACTTTCGTTTTCGGAAATGGACGTACTGAAGTTTAAACAAATTGCAGGCTCTATGAAGTTTGCCTTTGGTGTGCAAAATAAAATTGAAGTAAAAGATATTCCAAAGGGTACCAGTGTGATTGCAATGGAGTTTCGACCTGGCAAGCCTGACCCTACGCCTATTGAGTCCATTCAGCAGCAAACCAACGAAATGACCCAGCAAATGCTGGAATTTCAGGCTGGTAATGAGGATTCTGCCGGCGGAAGGCAGAAGCAGCGCGGCGAGCAGCGTGGCGGACAATCTCAACAAACTGCTACAGAATCGTCTTCATCGGCTGAACAAAGCACCGATCAGTCGCAAATGGCTGAACTGATGAAAAAAGTAGCGCAGCAATTAGAAAAACAAATTCTAGATGGTTCGGTGGAAATGGAATCGTTGGGTCAGCAGTTAACCATTCGAATCCGTGAAAACGGTTCCTTCTCGGCGGGCTCGGCCTTTTTGCAGCCCCAATTCCAACCGGTGTTGAGAAAAATAGGTACGCTGTTGGCGGATGTGCCTGGAGAAATCGAAATTTCAGGGCACAGTGACGGCCAGCATATTGCTAATGAACTCTATCGTTCTAATTGGGACTTGTCAGCGCAGCGCGCTGTCGCGGTCGCTGAAGCCATGCGTACCGCGCCAGGGTTTGACGAAAGTCGTATGTCGGTAGTGGGTAAGGCAGATACCGATCCAATTGTAGAAAATGCCACTACACCTTCAGACCGAGCGCAAAATCGCCGCGTTGAAATTAATATCAATCAGGGTAAGCCAATGCTGTCGAAGCCTATATCAGTTGTAGATGAGTAGTGCTTCGACCAAGAGTCAGCTTCAAACAAGAAAGCGGCGCCAAAAGGGCGCCGCTTTTTTGTCACTACTATCGATAATTAGCGTTGTTAAACACGAGCCAAATCAAGTCTGTAATGAGGCTTTGAAATCACAAGCTGAACGGTACTGATTGTTCTTTCTAAAAAACCACCTTCACAATATTTCAGGTAGTAGGTCCACATTCGCATAAAACGCTCGTCATAACCGTCGTTTAAAAGCTCATCTTTTGCAGAAATAAATGCTTCATACCAATGGTTCAATGTTTTCGCATAGTCAATCCCGATGTCGTGTAAGTCACGAATCATCATATTAGTATACTTTTTCAGGTGAGCGTTAAGCTGGTGCTGAGAAGGTAAAAATCCACCCGGAAAGATATATTTTTGAATAAAGTCGACACTATTTGAATAGCTGTCGTAACGTCTGTCATCAATGGTTATTGACTGAAGCAGCATTAGGCCGTCGTCTTTTAAAAGTGACGAGCATTTCTCAAAGAAATTTCCTAAAAATTGTTTGCCTACAGCTTCAATCATCTCGATAGACACGAGCTTATCGTACTTGCCTTCAAGTAGGCGATAGTCCTTTTTCAGCAAAGTGATTTTGCTTTCAAGTCCTTCCCGGGCAATCCATTCTTTTGCCCATGCATGCTGCTCTTCTGAAATGGTAGTGGTCGTTACGCGGCAACCATAATGCTTAGCAGCATAGACGGCTAGCCCGCCCCAGCCCGTGCCAATCTCTAGAAGATGATCGGTTTCGCTAAGCTGTAACTTGTCGCAAATGGCTTTGAGCTTGTAATTTTGTGCATCATTGAGAGTTGCATTCGGATCTGGGTATATGGCTGACGAATACATCATTGTTGGGTCAAGGAAGTGGGTATAAAGCTTATTACCCAGATCGTAATGCGCCTCGATATTTTTCTTGGCTTGGTCCTTTGTATTTCGACGTGCAAAGTGTTGAATCTTGTTGATGGGCATAGTCACCCATTTAAATTTATTCTCCCATTCGTCAAGGGTAGATAAATTCCTAGCAAACACTCTTACCACGGCTGTTACGTCGTCACTGTCCCATAACCCATCCATGAATGCTTCTCCGGCGCCCACACTTCCGCCAAGCAATAAGCGTCGATAGGCTTGTACATCCTTGATATTTACCGTTGCTCGCAAATCGCTTTCGTCTGTGCCGAAACGCGCAACGACATCGCCGTTTTCTTGAATGGTTAAACTGCCAAAAGGCAGTTGTTTTAAGCATTGTAGGAATAGAGTTCTACACGCTTTATCTACAAAGGAGACCTCTGAGGTGGTCAGTAGTAAAGATTCACCAAAAGACATTGTTATTGTTCCTGACTTTTTTCTGGGTGTGTATACAGTGGCGTTCGTTTAAGCAATAGTTTAAGCGCGTGCCAATAAATTCCAGCCACAGTTTTTATTGTCATACTGGGTATACGTTTAAGTGCCGCAGATAGATTCGCATTATCTAAAGTAAATTTAGTCAAATTAATCCCTGCACTGAACTCTTTGTCGCCTCTTACACAATCCATCGCAAGTGACAGTCTAGCCGACGGCTGCGATATCGACCATTTGTAGGTCATATCCATTGGATTAAACGGGGAAACATGAAAAGCTTTTGGCGTATCGTCTTGAGTATCTAGATTTACAAGGTAGTGATGACGCTCATTCCACGGCGTATTACTTACTTCGGCAAGCATATGTGTATACTTACCTTCGGTATTGCGTAGGTAATAGAAATTCACCGGGCTGAAATAAAGCCCCCACATACGCAGTTGTCCCAGCATAAAGACATCGCCTTGAAGCGTCTTCCCTCCGTTTAACTCTGTCATTCTGTCTATTACTGCCTGACCTAGAGGTAAAGAAGGATCACCTAAATAGTCTTCACGCTTGAAACGCACTCTAGCCTTATTGTATGCAGAGAAGCGTTTTAACGTACTGGACAAGGTTTCGAGTTCGTTGCTCTCAAGCTTTAGCCAAAATAAATAAATGTCATAGTCAAATTTATGCTGGGTAGGCTTAAACCGTTGGTGATAAACCTTACCCTTGTAGATGGCACTTTCTATCACAGGGCTTCACCAAAGCGAGAACAAACATCAAGTGCGCTAGTTACGCCGTCTTCATGAAAACCGTTATACCAGTAGGCTCCACAAAAATGTAAGTTGTCTACGCCACAAATTTCATTTCTTCTTGCCTGCGCGTTGACCATGCTGGCACTGTATTGCGGATGTGCGTACTGATAGCTTCGAAGAATACTCTTTTGGTCTATTTCCGCCGTATTATTTAGCGTTACACAGTAGGTGCTTTGTGCTTCAAGGCGTTGAAGAATATTCATGTTATAAGTGACAGAAGCGGGGCGGGCTTCCTCACTTGCGTCTTCTTTTAAGCTGTAATTCCAACTCGCCCAAGCTAATTTTCTTTTGGGCAACTGTGAAATATCTTTGTGCATCACCACGTCGTTTTCTGCGTAAGGGATATTTCCAAGGATATCTCGATGCAGCGAAGTCGGTGAGTGAATCATTTTTAACGCTTGGTCACTGTGGCACGCAAATACCACATGATCATACATCGCAGCGTTGCCTGAAGAGTCGGTAACCTGCCACTTATCATCGCTTTTCGCTACCGACAGAACGGCCGTCGATAGTTTTATCTTAGACTCAAATGGTGCGATTAAATGCGGAATGTATTGGCTTGACCCACCTTTAATTGTGTACCACTGAGGACGGTCGGTAATATTGAGCAAGCCATGGTTGTTGAAAAACTGCAAAAAGAACGTGAGTGGAAACTTTCTCGTTTGCTCTAAGCTGCTTGACCAAATTGCGGCGCACATAGGCAAAATATAATAACGTGCAAAGTCATCGCTTAGTTTTAATTCTCTAATGACGTCTTCTAACGTAAGTGAAGAAGTATCACGGTTTTCTGCGACCATCGCTTTACACGCTTTGTTAAACGTCAATATGTCTTTCACGATGCGCCAAAATTTAGGCCTCAGAATATTACGCCGCTGTGCAAATAAACTGTTTAAGTTATTGCCGTTGTATTCGAGGTTTGCCTTTTTACTCATTACAGAGAAGCTCATCTCTGTTGGTTGATACTCAACGTTTAACTGATTAATGAGCTTTATAAAATTAGGATAGGTCCAATCATTAAAAACGATAAAACCTGTATCGATATGGTGAGTTTCCCCGTTGTCGCTTATTTTCTTCGTTGCAGTATGACCACCTATATAGTCATTTGCTTCGTACACTGTGATGTCGTGCTGCCTATTTAGAAGGTGCGCGCAGGTCAAACCAGAAATACCTGTGCCAATGATGGCAATCTTATTGTTCATTCATCTTCTCTTATTGTTTTTCTCTCATTGCCAACGACAATCGCTTTTGCAGTGGGGTTGGCAGTATATGCATAAAGCGCAGAATAAAACCAAAGAACCGAGGGAAGAAAACTGTTTGTTTGTTGCCCTCTATTCCTTTAAGCATAGCGTCAGCGGCTTCTTCAGCGCTAATTTTCATTGGCATTTCAAAATCGTTTTTATCTGTGAGGGGCGTTTCTACAAATCCAGGAGACACCGCTTGCACTTTCACGCCTTTGTGGTGAAGGTCTACTTCTAATGATTTAGTAAAATAATGCAGGGCAGCTTTGCTCGCACCGTACGCTTGCGTTCGTGTGAAAGGGAGTAGGCGAGCCATGCTGTCAACAATCACAAGCTTGTCGCCTTGCTTAAGTCGTGGAAGAAGAGCGTCTACACAATGAACAACGCCAAAGAAATTAGGTTCGAATACGCGACGAAACATGTCTGGCTCGAAGTCGTCGATATCTACATATTCGCAGGTACCAGCGTTGAGTACAGCAATGTCAAATTTAACCGTTGCTAGCGCCCGTCGAGTATCGTTAAGATCAGTGACATCGAACTGGCATGCGCTGATATTATTGTACTTACTGAGCTCGTTGAGTGTGTCTTCATTTCGACCACAGGCAATCACTTGATAACCGCTGTTTGCAGCAGTTATTGCTAATGCTTTACCAATACCCGAAGTGGCGCCAGTAATTAGAATACTTTTCACTTTGCTAGCTTCCCTTTAATTTTTTTAACGACAAAACCTAGGATGGGTACGTGCTCATAGACCATTTCGCCCAAGTCGTAATAATCTTTGTGGTAAATAATGCTGTCATCGTTGACACCAAGTTGCGTGGTGCCATCTAGCGTAATTTGCTTATCACTATCTTTCAGCGTAAGGGTCATCGTCCAATTTGCGATATGGGTAACCTTTGAATGACTTGATGGATGCTCTTCTGTGCCATTGGGCGAGCAAGAAAAAATGTCCGCAATGTCGAACTTACAGCTTTCGGCTTGCGTCAATAAGTTGGAAAAATAGCGTTTTACTTCATCAATGCCATGGTGTGTAGTGATTGGGTCGATAAACAGTATGTCGTTGGCATAGATATGTTCTAGGTCGTCTGGAGAAATTTGACATATATCTGTGTAAATTTTACAAAAGCGTCCAATGACGTCCATGGCCTTTCCTTAACTCATAATTCAAAATCAGATTTGCATATCGGTAATGTCGACGCTTAAAAAAATTCGCGGTTATTTTCATGTTCAAATTGCAAGTCTCTGATATGAAATCTGTTAATGTTTTATTAAAAAACTAAATTACATTAATCGTCGTGCTAAAGATCATGTTTTTCCATTTATATGTGAAAAATTTTCCCATTCGATCCTAATTGTTCTCACTTGCGTAATTATTTTCGTGTTTTCGGAAGTGCTGAGTATGAGTGTAGAACGTTTTCCTTTATTTCCTTTATCTGCGCACCTTTTGCCGGAAGGTAGAATGGCATTGCGCATTTTTGAGCCACGATACGTGCGAATGGTTAAGCAGGCATGTGCTGAAAATAAAGGCTTTGTGATGTGTATGCTTAATGCTAACGGTGACAAAAATTTGAATGAGCATATTCATAAAATAGGTACTTATGCGCAGGTTGTTGACTTCGACATGCTCGATGATGGGTTGCTTGGCATAAAGGTTGCTGGTTCTCATTTAGTTGAGGTAAGTAGCATAGAAGTTGAAAAAGATGGTCTTCGTACCGGTAGTTGCAAGGTGTTAGAACCTTGGCAGTGCGATTTGGCTCCTCAACAAATAGCGCCTATGGACGAGCGACTTAAAGAAATATTTGGAAATTACGAAGAGTTGGCATCGCTTTATGAATCACCAAAGTTTGATTGCCCTAATTGGGTATTAAATCGGTGGTTAGAATTATTGCCAGTAGACGGCTCGCAAAAACAGCACTTTTTAGCGCAAAGAGAATGCACCAGTTTACTGAACTATCTCTCTGCACTAATCGCTTAGTCGTTGAGTCGGATAAAGACATTACAAATTCGTAATCCAATATTAGCGATTTTCGCAAACGATTTAAGTCATAACGCCGTAGAATGATACAACCAAAACGGAAAAGCGGACGAATCTTATGTTAGTTGGAATTCCTTTGGAACAAAGTAACAGCACAATCAAGCCTAAAGAGTGTGCAACTGAAATGTCTGATTACCTTGTCGCGGTTGCAGACACCCGATGCAAGCGTTCATTTGCGAGAGTGTTTAACTACTTCGCGCCTCGGCTGCGTTCTTATGCACTGAAACAGATGGGTAATGAGGCACTGGCCATGGAACTGGTACAAGATACTATGTCGAATGTATGGCAGAAAGCGCACCTGTTCAATGCAGAAAAAGGTTCTCCGTCAACGTGGATTTTCACAATCGCACGCAACATTCGCTTTGATATGCTTCGAAAGCTGCAGAATAGAAAAGAGGATGTTTGTTCTGACGATCTATGGCCGGTTTTATGCGAACAAACAGCCGATGCAAACGAGGCGCCACTTGACGAACAAGTTACTTTAGAGCAGATTGGCTATTTGTTCGAATCACTACCTGTAAAACAGAAAGCAGTGGTTGAAGCTATCTATATTGATGGCAAGTCACAACAAGAAGTCGCCGATGAGCTTTCAATTCCATTAGGTACAGTAAAGTCGCGGACACGTTTGGCACTTCAACGATTAAAGGTCATGTTAAACGATAATGATTAGGTTTCACCCAAGTGCCCAGCAACTTAAAGATTTTGTTGAGGGCACATTGTCACCTGCTATATCACTGATGGTCTCTGCACATTGTGACATGTGTGAGAAATGTCAGCGTTTTGTTGAAATTGAAACGGAAAGTCTTGCTGCTCAAATGGTTTCGAACGCCAATTCATCGGCAAGCGACAGAGCTGAAATGTCGCTTCAGTTTGGTGACATGCTATCCCAAATTACGCAGCTCCCATCATCGAAACAAAATAATGCTTTGATGGAACAGCCCACAGCGTATCGTGAGCCCGTAAAGAGGCGGGCGGCCTTGCAGGCGCAGGCAAGCGCAAATACCATCGAGTTAGATGGAAGAGTATTCACTGTACCCAGAACGCTTCACCGCTACATTGATAAAACAGGTAACTGGTCAAGTTTGGTCGGGAAGCTGTGGCAGGCGCCAGTTGACCTTGGAAACCAAGGTGTAGCTAATTTTATCTTTATGGGAAGTGGTGGTAGTGTACCTGAGCACACGCACCGTGGAACGGAATATACATTAGTCATTGATGGTGAGTTCAGTGATGGGCTAAGTCGTTATGATACCGGCGACTTTATTTTCATGGATGGTGATAAAACGCACACGCCAAAATCCGAAGGTAAAGAAGGCTGCCTTGTATTTAGCATTGTCGATCAGCCATTGCACTTTACTTCGGGCCTTGCAAGATTGTTAAACCCTTTTAGTCACTTGTTTTTCCGCTAGTAATCTATCAAGCGAACGCTCAATATGTGACATCCAGATACAAAAAAACGCACAAATGTGCGTTT